>CAISCV010000219.1 GCA_903883945.1 uncultured Chitinophagaceae bacterium
ATTGTGCTCCCGAATCTGGACTTGAACCAGAGACCCTCTGATTAACAGTCCGAGTTCATATCCTATTTTTGTTTTCCAATGCCTTCTTTTACTAAAATAAATACCAATTTTAAATACAAATCCTTCTTTTATCTTCTTTTGATACTACTTTATTTAGTTTTTATTCGTATATTTATGGTCGCATTTGTGGTCGCAATGCTTAATACAAAACGGTATGTCAGAGCAAAAAGTAACAGTTAGTTTTTACCTAGAAAAGACAAAACCTAATGCAGAAAATAAGTGTTTAATCAAAATGGTAATTTACTGTAACCCCAATAAAAAGAGGTTTTCTACCAATTGCCATGCTACAATCGAAGAATGGGAAAAGCTAAATAATTCTAATCTAAGGGATGTAAACCTAAAAGCGATCAAAGCAAACCTTAATGTAAAACAACAGAAGGCTGAGAAAATAATAGCTGGGTTAGTTCCATTTTCATTTGTCTCTTTCGAAGAAGCTTATTTTAGTAATTCAATTGTGAACAAGAATACAGCCTTGCAATATTGGTTTGACACCTATATTAAAACTCTGAATGATAAAGGCAGGGTTGGCACTGCTTCATCATATAAAACTACTATTAATTCTTTAAACGAGTTTAAGAAAGGTTTACACGTTCATGATATTACCATTGCATTACTTGAGGCTTATGAAGCACACATGCTCAAGAACGAAAAATCTAATACTACAATCGGTATTTATTTGCGCCAACTTCGTGCAATTATCAATCAAGCAATTGAAGCTGGAATACTTTCACAAGATAAGTATCCTTTCAAAAAATACGAAATCCCATCAGGGCAAAACATAAAAAAGGCACTTTCTGATATTGAAATAAATAAGTTACTTAAACATATTCCAACAAAAGAAGATGAACAAAAAGCACTTGATTTCTGGTTATTATCATACCTATGTAGCGGCATCAACTTTGCAGATATAATCCAGTTAAAACCTTCAAGTATTGATGGCCGCTATTTAAACTTCATTCGTCAAAAAACAAAGAACACCAAAAAGAAAGATTTACGTCCTATCAAAATTGGATTGCACCCCAGGGCAATAACTATAATTGCAAAATGGAAAAATTCAGATGCTAAAAACCCATATCTATTCCCAATATTGGAGGATGGCTTACAACCAATTACAGTTAAACACCGTTGCCAAAGGTTCATAAAGTGGGTTAATAAGAGAATGGAGAATATCAGGCAAGAATTAGGCATAGAACAAAAGATAGGGACTTACGCTGCAAGGCATACTTTTTCAACGGTAATGAAGCGCAGGGGAGTATCTACTGAATTTATAAAAGAGTCATTAGGGCACAGTTCAATTGCAGTAACCGAAAACTATTTAGACAGTTTCAATGATGATGTGAAATTGGATTACACCAAATTCCTAACAAGTTAACTATGGAAATAAAAATATTGGATAGCATTCTGCACGGGGTTTTGAAGCCTTGGAAGATTGACACAGACAATACAAGACACTTTACAGAATTGGTTAAAGCTGCTAACGCAGTTTCACCCATAGATAATGTTGCGCTTCTTTCACTGCTAACATTATTACTTATCGATTATCCCGACCTGCAAAAAATATTACAACAGGAAGCCTTATTCAATAACGAACCCCTCCAAAATCATTTATTCAAAATTGAGTTACCCAAGTATAAAGATTCAATCACACAATTTTACTATCTCATAATATCATCCGAAACACTACTTTCTTTCAATACTGTTTTGTATCAGTCAAAAAGTTGGACTGATTTGGTAGATATTCGCTACCAAATAGGCAAGACACTCACAAACATTAAGGTATTGGCCATCCAAGCAACTACTGAATTAAATGACAGAGGCTTTGCATCAGTACCTGATGAACAAAGCAGCTTGATACATTTCGTTCTCTACTACTTGAAACATAGCTTGATTCAGCTTTATTTTAATATTCAAGAGACTTTTAAGCAAAGCTTACAACAGGTTACCACTTTGGAAGACTTTTATTTATTGGACTTGCAACAACCTTTGTCAAGTATTCAAGAATTAGAATACACAGGTAATGTTGAAGATCCCAATGCAGTCGAACAAAACGTTCCGCAGCAAAAACTTTGCTTTGGGTTCAAGGATGATGTTGTGAAGTTGCAAACTGTCATCAATCAATTATGCTTTAAAATAGATTTATTAAATGAAGAGGTCTCAAGTGCAGAAGAATTATTGAAGGTGTTTACTACCCAAAAGTTATTGCCAAAATCAACCAAGATTCAAATAAACTGCGAAACGAGGGTTTTTAGATATGTTTTAGATAAACTTCGTCCATTCTTTAATGATTTATCGTTAGCTAATATTGAGAAGTCGTTGATATTCTATTCCAAAAATGACACTTTATTAACTGCAAATAATCTTTATGTAAGTAATAAAAATAGTTCAGGCGAGCCAAAAGAAAAAGAAACTATTGACAAAATATTTAAGCAAATGCAATAAAGAACATTAAGTTCATTAAGTAAAGTGGTTAAGACCTTAATCCCTTAACCTTATCCCTTCCCACTTCATTGAGTTTTGTGCCAACAATAAAATATTATTTATTATGGCAAATGAAAATTTGATTCTCGACAAGCTCACAGAAATTGCAAACAAACTTGATGAACAGAATCTATTAAAGAAACCCCTGTTCAATTTTAATGAAACATGCCAGTATCTGGATGTAAGTGAATCCCACTTGTACAAACTTACAAGTGCCAGGCAAATCCCCCATTTCTGCCCTCAGGGCAAGAAGTTGTATTTTAAACGTGAAGAGTTGGACCAATGGTTACAGCGCAATAGGCAGCTTACTACTGTCGAAGTTGAAGCTAAGGTTCAAGAAGAATTATCTACCCAAAAAAGGAAGAAATAATCTCCGCTCACTTTTAAAACAAACAGAAAATGGCGACTTGCACAATTTTCAAAAACTTTGCAACTCCTGTGGGTAATAAATCTTTGATACTCATTTCAAAGGATATTGCTTCCAATAAATACAAAGTAGAGGTAGAGGAAATACAATCTCTTTTAGCCCAAGGTAAAGCAAAGGAAGCTACTGAAAAAAAGCAGCAGCTTCCAGCTTTTACGCCTTCGGCTACTTTCAAAGAAAAACGGGTGTTGCAACAGTTGGATAATTATAGCGGCTTTATCCATTTGGATTTCGACAAGCTTACTCCTCAACAAATGGAAACCGCTTTTAAAGTCATTGCAACTATTCCCATTACTTTTCTATGTTTTCGTAGCCCAAGTGGCAACGGCCTAAAAGTCTTTGTAGAAGTAAATACAGGTGCTTTGCACCACGATATTGCTTACAAACAAGTACAACTTTTCTACGAAGAAAAAACAGGCATCCCTTCCGATTCAAAATGTAAAGACATCACAAGGCTTTGCTTTATGAGTTACCACCCAGAGTTGTACAAGAATATGAGCAATGAGAAATTTAAAATAGTCATACCTACAGAAATAGGTGATACTCCCAAGCTTGATATTCCCATTATTAAAAAAGTTGAACTTGCACTTCAAAAAGAAGAGCCAGCCGAAACAGATTTACAAAAGTCACTTCTCGAATGTAAGTCATTTACCGAACAGAAAAAGACCTATATCAATGGAAGTAGGAATGAGTTTATTTATACCCTTGCTTCAAATTGCAATCGTAGGGGCATAGATCAAGAAGTTGCTTTACAATTTGCCCAGTCAAACTACGATTTGCCTCAAAATGAAATGGTTGCATCATTCAAGAGTGCTTATACCAATCACTCAGCAGAATTTGCACAATTTGCAAAGTCTGCAAAGTTGCAATCTGCAATACAACCAGCACCACAGCCTGATGATGACCCATTAGAAGATTACCTAAAAACTACTCCAACAATCCCAGATGAAGTCTACGAAGCATTGCCATATATGCTAAAAGAAGGTGCAAGGGCTTTTACAGACAATCGAAAAAGGGATGTGTTCTTTACAGGGGCTATCTCTATTCTCAGTGGCTGTTTGCCCAATGTGTCCGGTATATATTTTAACGAGAGAGTTTTTCCTCATTTATTTACTTTTATCATTGCCCCAGCAGCAAGTGGTAAAGGTGTTTTGAAGAATGCGAAGCGTTTAGCCGATAAATACCACCAACAAATATTAAAGCAAAGTCAAGAAGCCAAAAAAATACACGATATTGAAATGTCGGATTATAAACAATTGGACAGAACTAGAAAAAAGGGCGAACCCGCTCCCGAAAAACCACAAGTGCCACCATTTAAAATTGTTTTCATCCCTGCAGATTGTAGTCAGGCAAGAATGGTGGAGCATTTACAGGCAAATGAAGGGAAAGGTATCATCTGCGAAACAGAAGCCGATACTATGAGCGGAGCAAAAAAACAGGACTGGGGCGATTATTCCCCTATTTTAAGGTCAGCCTTCCACCACGAAAAAATATCAATATCTCGTAAAACAGGTAACGAGTATGTAGAAATTAACGACCCTTGTTTAGCAGTGGCCTTGTCAGGCACACCCTCCCAAGCCCCCAAATTAATAGCATCAGCCGAGGACGGCTTGTTTAGTCGTTTCTTGTTCTATGCCTATAAAAACAATATAGAGTGGCAAGACCCTTCCCCAAAAAGTAACACTATTGTTTATAACGACCATTTCGAGGCACTATCAAATCAGGTACTTAGTTTGATAAATTTATTAGAACAATCACCAACCAATATAGAGCTAACACCTTCGCAATGGGATATTATCAACCAAGAGTTTCCAAAAATACTTGTAGAAGTTGTCACATTCACTAGTGAGGATGCAGCAGGGGTTGTTTTTCGTCTCGGATTAATCTTGTATAGAATTTGTATGATATTATCTGCTTTACGCAAGTTTGAAAACGCAGAAGCGTCTAATACAATTGTTTGTACAGATCAAGATTTCAATTCAGCACTTACCATCGTACAAACCTATTTGCAACACAGTCTGCTTATGTTCAATAACTTACCCAAGCAAACACAAACAATGCAATTTCATTCAGGCGATGGCAAACGTAAATTCTTCGATTCTTTACCAAACGATTTTTCAAGAAAGGAAGCAACCGAGTTAGGCACAAAACATAAATTATCACCCAGAACAGTAGATGATATTCTTAAATCCTGCTTAGGTACAACACTTACCAAAATAAAAGCTGGTTCCTACCAACGTCTATAATCTTTTCTTGCCCCTCGCCTTTTGGAGAGGGGTTGGGGTGAGGTCGGGCAAGGTCTTATTTTGCACCCTTCGCACACTTTGCAAACTTTGCAAGTTTGCAACTTCTGTCAAACTCACTGTTAGTAGCATTATTAAATTAAGTTGATTTAATCACAAATCAACCTAAAACGTATAACTTAAAGCCTATTACACAAAATAGTACCTACAACTCTTTTTTGTCAAACCAAAGCTTTACTTTCTTTCTTTTATTGTCATATTATATGCTTACTTTTGCACTTGTTTAGTCAAAGCATAACTTTACTAGTATGGACAAGAAGTCATTACAGATTCAACAACTAAATAGCAAGATGCTAACCTTTAGCATTTTGCAAAAAGTGGCTATGCCACCCACCGGATGGATAAAAGCTATTCGTCTATCAATAGGTATGAGTATGTTGCAGTTGGGCAATCGTCTTTCTATTACCAAGCAGAGTGTACAGGATATGGAAATTAGGGAACAAGACGGATCCATTACCATCAAAACATTGCGTGAAGCTGCAAAGGCTTTGGATATGCAATTGGTTTATGGCTTTGTTCCCATTGATGGTAGTTTAGAAGCTTTAATAGACCGCAAAGCAAAGGAACTCGCTACAATAATAGTATTGCGTACTTCAAATACAATGAAGTTAGAAGACCAGGAGAATACAAAGCAGCGAATAGAAAAAGCCATTCAAGAAAGAGTGGCAGTAATTAAAAACGAAATGCCTAAGATTTTATGGGATTAGATTTGGAGTACATAGACGGGCAAACCCCGTTGGATGAAGACGAGAAAGAAGGCTTGCTTATCCCAACTGTTGCCACTCGTGGCGAGTTGGACGAGTTCGAACAGCAGAATATCGAGCAAGCTGTGCTTTGGTCTTTAAAACGTTCTTTCAAAACTGAGGCAGTGTTTACCGAGAAATTCATTAAGGCACTACATATACGGATGTATGGCGATGTATGGACTTGGGCGGGTGATTTTCGTAAGTCCAACAAAAACATAGGGGTAGATAAATGGCAGATAGGCATTGAACTAAAGTACTTATTGGATGATGTGGTTTATTGGATTTCAAACAACACCTATCCTCCCGACGAAACAGCCATTAGGTTCAAGCACCGTATCGTAAAAATACACTGCTTCCCAAATGGCAACGGAAGGCACAGCAGGTTAATGGCAGACATTATAATTGAGAAAGTGTTTAGGCAACCCATTTTTTCATGGGGTGCAGCCAACTTGGTAAGGCATGGTGATACTAGAACAGCTTACCTCACTGCTATAAAAGCAGCAGACGCAGGGAACATTCAACCTTTAATAAATTTTGCAAGAGCATAATAATAAACTTCAATTATAACCCATGAAACAAGACTTACTGTTAAACATCATTACTTTCAGCCCACCAGAAGGGAATCAAACATTTGCTTTTTACAAAGAAAAACAAGAAAGTTATTATCCCGTGTTTAAGGATGATTTGCAAGGGCTTTTGGATGATGTTCTTACTCCTTTGGAATTAGAGGAGCTTGATCGGTTGTACACTGATTTTCAAGAACCAAAAGAAGGTGCATTGCTGTTGGATATTGATTTGTCTGTTAGCACCCGTTTTGCAAACCATTATTACCGTTTTCTCATCAGGGATCACTTTAAGGGTATTGCAGATATTATTCATGAAAATTTTACCAGCGAAACCGAAGTGTGGTTTCACAATCCAGAGAAAAGTACCGACAAGTTCAAAATTTATAACCAGTTTACATTAAAAGTGCAGTTCGGTAGGGTGAGCGACAAACCCGAGTTGGTGGTTTCTTTCGATGGTACAACCAAAGTATTAACAAAACCTATTTCCCAAATCTACAACTTCAATACTAACTTATACAATTGGATGGTTTGCAATGGGGTAATCTATAAATGGAAGTTCAAACCACCCGAAGTAAATAATCAACCCCATAATTGTTACCCTATTTTAAGTAATGAACTCAAACCACATTTCGAAATAGCTTTTGATGTACCTAATCTACAAAACCGTTATCCCCAGTACCTACAAATATTACAAGCTTTCTACACAAAGTATTTAGATACCGTTGCTTTTCGCAAAATTATTCCATTGTCTTTAGACGGCTTTCTTAAACCATCCTCCAACCAAGTCAGGGTTATTGGTTCTACTTCAAACGATTTGTTGTATGGTTCGGGAAAGACAGGCAAAGAACCGAAGAAAGATTTTAAGTCTAAAGGTCCATACCAGTTGCCTACCAAGCCAAGTAATTTTAAGTTTTTTTTCATTTATCAGGCTTCCGACAAATTAGGTGCTGTAACCGAATTATACAGGTACTTGCATAGTGGTTATAAAGATGATAGGTTTCCATTTCCAAAAATGCAAGATTACATCAAAGTACCCTTCGAGTTAGACATTGCAAACAATATAGAATTCTACACGGTACAAAATGCAGTAGCTACAATTAGGAATGCAATAAAGAATGCAGAATGGTTGCCCGATACACAATATTTGGCATTATTTGTCAATCCCGTTCCTAAGCTAGAAAAAGATGAAACAAAGAAAAATATCTATTACCAAATAAAAGAAATTCTCTTGTACGAAGGAGTTCTTTCTCAAGTAATCAAAAGCGAACACCTTTTCAAAAACGGCAAACCCAATTCATTTTTCAATACATTTTTGCCCCACATCGAAATTGCAATGCTTGCAAAGTTGGGTGGTGTTCCATGGAGGCTCAACAGACCCACTAATAACGAATTAATAGTGGGTGTCGGTGCATTCTATTCTGCCACCCGCAAATCAAGGTTTGTCGGTTCTGCATTTTGTTTCAATAACGAAGGTATTTTCAAAGGCTTCGATTGTTTCAAGGGCGATGACACCATAAGTCTTGCAGGTTCAATCAGGGAGGCAGTGGCAAAGTTCATAGCAATTAATTATACAGCCTCTCGGCTCATTATTCATTTCTACAAAGACATAGGTAAAAAAGAATTAGAACACATATTAAAAACACTACATACACTAGGCTTAAATATTCCAGTTATTATAGTAACCATCAATAAAACAGAAAGTAAAGAATTGATAGGCTTCGATGTTTCCGATCCTTATAACTTGATGCCATATAGTGGCACAATTATAAAGGTTGGCAAATCAGAGTATTTACTTTTCAATAACACACGTTATGATGCTGTTTCAAAACCAGCACAAAAAGAATATCACTTCCCGGTAAAAATTGCATTGTCAGCTACAATAGAGGGTATGTTAGATGATATGGATTTGGTAGAGCAGTTAATAGACCAGGTATATCAGTTCAGTCGTATGTATTGGAAAAGCACCAATCAGCAGAGTTTGCCAGTCACTATAAAATACCCCGAAATGGTGGCAGAAATTTACCCCTATTTCCAACACGATAAACTCCCTGATTTCGGAAAGGAGAGTTTATGGTTTTTGTAATTTTTATTTTTTAAATTTTGTCCCATAAATTTTTTGTTAGCATCTTTCTACCATATCTGGAATGATGACTTCATTCTTTTCTTTATAATTTTCTTTAGACAATAAGTTTAATAGCTAATATTGCATCGTAATTTTGCAAAATAATCAACAACTTTTTGGTGTTAGAACTAGTCATAGCGTTAAAAAATGATGACAAAAGAGCTTTCGAAAAGGTCTATTATACCAACTACGAAAAGTTGTACAATTATTACAAAGCTAAGACAGGTTCAGAATTTATTGGCGAAGAATTGGCGCAGGAAGCTTTCATAAAATTGTGGGTATACCGAAAAACACTTTCTGAAGAACACAGCATCGAAACACAGCTTTTCCGTATAGCTAAAACAATATTTATAGACACACTAAAGAAGCGGAAACTTGAAATAG
The DNA here is from genome assembly GCA_903883945.1 of uncultured Chitinophagaceae bacterium. GTDB lineage: Bacteria > Bacteroidota > Bacteroidia > Chitinophagales > Chitinophagaceae > Parasediminibacterium. The sequence goes on from CAISCV010000219.1 coordinate 9,084, forward strand.
TTTATATGGATGAAATTGGCAACCTTGATATTTCAGATGAAGCCATTAATCAGTTGGACTCCAAGGAATTTGCCAGACAGGTGGACACTCATATTGACAACCTGCCGCCAATTAGAAAAAAGGTATTCAAATTGAGTCGCTTAGAAGGTCTTTCACACAATGAAATTGCAAAACTGTTATCTATATCCCCAAAAAGTGTGAATAATCATATTACAAAAGCCATTAAACAATTAAAAGAAATGATAGGTATTGTCATCACCATAATCATATCTATTTTTTAATTCAATTAATTTTTATTTAGAGTAGGTATAGTACGATTAAAATTCGTATATAAGGGTTAAAGGAAGAAACAATGGAATTAAGTGAGGAATCAATAAAACAATTTATACAAGGCCAGTTATCAATAAAAGAAGCTAAAGAAGTAGTTGCATTATTGGATGCTAACCCAAATTGGGTCAATCAATATTTCACAGAAACAGAATGGGATGCCATAAGAGAGACAGAAATAGAAAAACTAAGTCAAGAAAAATTGCAACAAGTCTTTGCTTTAATACAATCAAAAGCATTTGTGAATGATAAGCAAAAAGCAAAGCCACGGGTGATCTATATGTGGGTAGCTGCTGCTTCTGTGGCTGCGGCAGTTTTATTATTTTTTGTAAGTGGTTGGTGGCTACGTGAAAATTTGATTAATAAAAGTACAGTCGTCACTATCGTCAATAATACCCTTTACAGGTATAACAACACAGATACCGTTCAATTATTTGCATTGTCGGATGGTTCATCAATAGAATTGAATCCGAAATCAAGCGTTAGCTATTTACAGCAATTCCCGAAGGAAAGAAGGGTGATAAAATTAATCGGAAATGCTCTTTTTAAGGTGGCAAAAGATAAGCACCGCCCCTTTGAAGTACAAGCTGCTGGCTTTTCCACAGTTGCATTGGGTACTTCTTTTAGGGTAATTGCCAACCCCAATGAAACCATATTTACTGTAAAATTATATACTGGTAAAGTAGTTATTAGTAAAACTGATTCTTCAATTGGAAGTCATTTCAATAATATTTTCTTATATCCCAATCAGCAATTAGTGATTAATACCGTTACTTCTGGTAGTGATGTAGCTTTAATCAATACCAATGGTGGTAATAACAACGAGGAAGTAGTCAATGAAAAAGCTACCCCTTCCAAAAAATTGGACTGGGATAAATATATAGTGGACAATCAATTGAAGTTTGCAAGTACGCCGTTGAGTACTATTTTCTCGGTGGTGGAATATCATTATAATATCTCTATCATCTGTGAGCCAAGTGTAATTCAAGGCATCGTTTTTTCGGGTACATTCAATAAAGGTGATCAAGTACAAACTGTTTTAACAACCCTTACATCTATCAATCACTTAAACTTGTTGAAAAGAGGAAAAAATCAATATAAAGTGACTAAATAATTTTAAACTTACTTCCAATAGCTATACTCCAAGGCTGCCCAACTAAGGCAGCCTTTTCTGTGTTACCAAATTGTTAATGGTGGGTATATAAAAAGTATTATTCGTAATGATAGTTATTATTTAACAATTTTAATTATTTATGATGAAAAAAAACATTTTGATTGCATGGTTATGTATTATGAACCTTACAGTCTGCTTTGGACAAAACAGGGCCCAAACATTACGTAATCGCTACATAACACCTATAGCTGATGATGCAAATAGAATTTGGATAATGGCGCACCGGGGTGCTTGGGACGAACAAAATCCAGAAAGTTCCTTGACTTCATTTCAAAACGCGGTTGCTTATGGTTTTGAAATTCTAGAATTGGATATGCGTTTTTCTGCATCTTACAATGTGAATGGATCGCCAAGTAGAGATATTATTTTACAACATGATAAATCTAATCAACGATCTGATTTTAGCAATGGAACTTGGAAGCCAGCAACAGGACTTTATAGTTATAGCGGTACACAAACTTTTGATGCTACTGCTATGAAGCCAAATAAAAGTATGGTTCCTTCTATAAATGGCGCAACCACCCCTTTGTCTTTTATTCTTTTGGATAAATTACTGCCCTTTACGTCTAATTCCTTAAATAGTATTGATGCTGCAGGTCCTACACCACCAATTTTATTGAAACTTGATGGCAGCAACAGTACATCAAGCTTGTTGCATTTTCCAAAAACAGCTGTATATACAACCAATACTTCCAGCCCTAACTACAATGCCAGTTGGAACTCTTTTTATACTGCGGTAAACGGTAACATATTGTTGAACTTCGACAAGATGAAAGACCCCCAGGATTTTCAGGACACTTATGATTTAATGAACAACAACGGTTTGTTGAGCCAATGTATTTTCAAAGCAAAAGGCATTAATCAATTTTCAGACCTCAATGCATTATTTGGCAATACAACAACAACTGTAAGAAACCTGTCTAACATGATGTTTACGCCCATATTTACAAAATATGATTATGCAACCTTGGATGCAAATAGCAATATAACTGGGCCAAAAATGATAAATGGCGTTCCTATGACACAGGCTCAAATTCTTGCCGCTGCCGAGGCTACCGTAAACAGTTTAAATACAGCTAATGCAAATGGCCAAATTGTTTTCCCAGGATGCGAAATTGTTTACGAGACAGATGCATCGGATCCAAATTTTGGTTGGCTGGCTTCTTTGGCAGATTATGTAAAAAATACGCTTGGTAAAAGAGTAGTACAGTTTTCTACAAATATTGAAAATAGACAAGGTGCATGGTCTGGCACGGGTAATTATTGGTCTGCCTTAGTTGGTGCCCAAGTAAATTATTGGTCTTGGTTATACAATAATCCTCCCCCTTCAATAAGCAATATCAAGGCGAGTGTATTTGTTGGCGACAAGCCATTGGAATTCAGGGCCTATCTAAATTCATTAGGTTATAACCAAACCCCTATACAATAATTATTTCTAACTTCTTTAATTAAACAAAAATGAAAAATATTTTTAATCGCATAATGCTATTAGCATTGTTGCTAGCGGTACTTGTTTCAGGTAAGACACAAACCCAATGGACGGGAAACTTAGCATATTCGTATGTGTTTAATGTAACAATACCCGCTAACACTATCAATTCAAGTGCCCCCCCAAGTTTAAACTCATTAATTGATTACCCTAACCATACAACAAACATTCAGTCATCTACTAGTACAACATTGTTATCTTTTTCTAACCCTGATGGAACTACCCAAGGTTTTGTAGGATTATATGCAAATATAAATAGTGGGCAATTGTTTCTTTCTTTTTGCCCAAATGCAACCCGTACAAGTGGCACCGCAAGCAGTGGGGTTCCCAATCGTACGCTCTACAATTTGTTTTATACCAAAGCGCACCTACAAAATGGTAGCAATGTTTTGAAAATCGTGATACAGTATGATTTAATTTATATTTTTTGCAATTCTGGCTCAGTGGCAACAGACATTATAGAGAATAATGGTGCTGGGGAAGGTGTGATGTGGTATAACAGTCAAAGTTTATTTTCAGTAGTGAACCTTAAAACTTATCAAACGGCAAACAACAATAATGCTCCTTATTCTACCACAACTTTTTTGTCTAATGGCGCATCCACATCACAATATATAGCCGATGGTGCCACTACTTTTGCTGACCCGAAATTTGATTTCTTTGATTATGATTCGCCAACAATAACTCCTTCTGGATCAACAACTTTATGCAGTGGCAGTTCAGTAACACTCACATCTAGCTTGGGCACAAGCTATCTTTGGAGCGATGGGGAAGCCACTCAATCAATCACCGTTAACCCTACTTCAACAACTACCTACTCAGTTTCTGTTACAGATGCACAATCCGTTTCGCTCACCTCATCGCCAATTACAATTACTGTAAACCCTTTGCCGTCGGCAAAAATTGAACATACGGATAATTGGACAACTCACTATTTTAGAGCAAAAAATGAAAGTACAAAAGACTATTTTGGTTTCGTTAATTGCAATTCTGGTTACTCTTTCCAATGGTATTATAATTATCAACCTACTAGTTATTGGTATAGTTTTTTTACTGGTCAAACAGGTACAGATTGTTCATTTTCTTTTCTTAAGAGTGGTGGATACAGCCCATCTTCAATGGGGCTTTGGGTAAAAGATAATTCTACTGGGTGTACGAATAATTATAACATTAGACCAAGTTCAGGTAATGGTCATTTCCATCTTCAAAATACTCCAACCATTTCCGATTACTCTTCTAGTTCTGATGCCGTAAACCAAGGTGGGGCAGTAACATTAACCACCTCAAATCAAGATGCTACCTACGGTTATCCATTAGAGTATTTATGGAGTACGGATGCTGCTGGATTAAATATTGTGGGAGATTCATCTACAATTACTATTTATCCAGATACTACTGCTACTTACTATGTTACTTTGATTGACTCTAATGGTAATTATTCTACTTCGAGTGGCTTGCCAATAACAGTAAACAAATGGATAAGCCAGCCAAGGAACACAGGTAATGGGTTGAATTTTAATGGCACAAGTAACTATGTGTATATGCCTTCTACTGGTTCGTCATTTAACTTTGGAACTGGGGACTTTAGCATAGAGGCTTATGTTAATACTACAACACAGGTATCGACAATATCGAATATAGTTGCTCATTATGATTCAACTAATTATAATAATTTCTATGCATTGACTATTGGACCAGATGGTACAGTAATGTTTGGTTTTAGTAATGCAGGTGTTAACGGTTCAACAAGTATTATTGACGGTAAATGGCACCATATAGTAGGCGTAAGAAGTTCTGGACAATTGTATCTTTATATAGATGGTAAATCAGATGCAACACCAGTTAGTTCAACGGCAACTTCAATAAGTTCAAATGGTGGGATATCTATTGGAAACATTGTTATATCAAACGTTCCAACTTATTTCTTCACGGGAAGTTTAGATGAGGTACGAGTTTGGAATACTGCCCTTTCTCAAACACAAATAAGGGCAAGGATGAATCAAGAATTGACCTTGCCACAAACTGGTTTAATTGTTTACTATAATTTTAACCAAGGGGTAGCAGGTAGCACCAATACTGGTTTGACTACGTTGATAGACAATTCAGGAAACGGGGTGAGTGGTACATTATATAATTTTAGTTTAAGTGGTGTAACATCAAATTGGGTTGCAGGTACCAGCTTCAACAATACCCCTTTCACTACCAACTATTTAAATTTTAATGGAAACAACTACGTTGCAATGCCTAAGTCCAGCACATTGGGTCTCTTGAATAATAGCTTTACAGTTGAGGCATTGGTCAATGTTAGCAATTTTTCTTCAGGCGACCAAGCAATACTAGCAGACCCAACTAACTGTGATTTGCATTTAATTATACGAAACCAACATCCATACTTAGGTTTTTGTGGCAATGATTTACAAGGAAACACTACAATGTCACCAGGGGTTTGGTACCATATTGCTTACGAGTATAATGCGAGTACAGGAACACAATCTATTTATGTAAATGGCGTGTTGGATAATTCTTCAACTGGTCATGGTGCACTTACCCAAGATGCTGTACTAGCTATTGGTAAATGTCCATGGGGTACTTTAACAGGTTCAGTTGATGAATTGAGGGTATGGAATGTTGTACGAACTCCATCCCAAATTCAGAATGCAATGAATAGTGAATTGTCAGCAATGGACACTGCTGGCTTGGTTGCCTATTATAGCTTCGATCAAGGTAGTGCAGGCAACAACAATGCGGCTATTACTTCATTGGTTGATAAATCCATTTATAAGAACAATGGCACTTTGATGAATTTTGCTCTTTCGGGTGCTACATCCAATTGGATTACTGATGTCGCTGGTACTGCATCTGCAACCATCTGCGCAAGCAATACCTATCAATTGAGTGATACTAGTAACGGTGGTACTTGGTCAAGTTCCAATCCAAGTGTTGCTACTGTAAGTAGTACAGGTTTGGTAAAGGGTATAGTTATTGGTACAGCGACCATTAATTATACTGTTGCAAATGCTAATGGTTATCCATCAGATATTGCTTCTACTACTATTAATGTGATTAATAACTCACTTGATAGAGAAGGATTAACAAATAGTACGACTGCAGCTGCGGCTTATGGATTGCGGTTGTTGAGTAGTACATATACTGGAAAGGCGATTAGTGTACGAAATAGCAGTAACAACGCCGTCCAAGATATTGGTTTTACAGTAAATGGGGACTTGGATACCGTTTCCCTCAAAAACTTTATTGGCAGCAATAGCGGTTTTATAAATATTTGGTACGACCAAAGTGGTAATGGCAACAATGCTATTCAAATCAACACATCTGCTCAACCAAGGATTGTAAACGTAGGTGCAATAGACAGGGTGTATGGATGGCCAACTATTACATTCCAAAACAATTCACAATACTTGTTGAATAGTAGTACAACATCTGTACAAACAGTGAATGCAGTGCGGAACTTGATATCCTCTAGCTACCAAACCCTGTTTGCAGCACCTGCCAACACCGATTTCTCAGTAAGGTGCAATGGTAGTTTCAATGGAACTTCAAATGTGAATTATACGGATGGTCCAAATGGTAATGACTGGGTTGTAAACACAGGTAGTCCTCAAACAATATGGGTTAATGGCACACAAACATTAACGGGTTCTTCTGCATTGCATACTATAACGGCATCTTCAGTAGCGGTAGTTTCTAATACTTCTTTCTCTATTAGCTCTACTGCTTATAGTAGGGGTATGACTGGCGGGGATGCACTTTCGGAATTGACCCTTTTCCCTTCTACATTGTCAACTTCTGCTCGTCAAAGCTTAGAAGGAACAGAAGCTGCTTATTATATCAATGGTAATGTATTAGATAAGGCTGGATTGTCTACTAGTACAGGAGGATTGGCGGCTTATAGCCTTCGGTTGCTAAGTAGTACTTATTTTGGCAAAGCTATAAATGTACTTCGCAGCAGTGATAATACTAAAATAGACATTGGCTTTACCAATAGCGGAAGTTTGGATACAGCCTCTTTGTTGTCATTTGTAGGAACAGGCAATGGTTATGTAACCACTTGGTATGACCAAAGTGGCAAAGGAAACAATGTCATACAAACCAACACTAGTAATCAACCCACTATAGTAAAATCAGGGGTTATTAATCGATCTAATGGACTGCCAAGCATATTGTTTAATGGAAGTAACACCTATCTAAGGGCTGTTTTACCTTCCTTGTCTAGTACAACCCCTCATACACTCAATGCGGTTGCAAAAGCAACAAGTGGAAATATGGTTTCTCTTTCTTCTACAAGTAGCAGTAACCAAAATTCATCTTTGGGAGTTGGTGCGCAAAGTAATACAGGTGCTTGGTATGGGGGATTTGGTGAAGATGGCTCTTATGCAGTTTCTATTGCCAACTATTCTTCCTTAGCAGTTAGATCAAAAACTTATTCGCCAACTACTATATCTGGTTACTTTAATGGGGTCAGTAAATTCACTAATACATCTACTACCTATAACCTCTCCACGCCAGATATTATGGTTGGAGTCCAAAATAATGCAAATAACCAGTGGCTAAATGGTTTGGAATCGGAAATCACAGTTTTCACAACTGCAATTTCTAACACAGATAGGCAAGCTTTAGAAACCAATCAAATCAATTACTATAATAATTGTTCTGCATTAGTTGCAACGCCAAACGTTGACAACGGGCTAAACTTTAATGGCAGCAACAATAATGTATCTATAAAAACTTCTAATAGTGTTTCTGGAAGTTTTACAGTGGAGGCTTGGGTAAATCCTGCATCTACAGGAGGCGTTTGCAATATTTTTTCAACAAGGACAAGTGGTAATTATTTTGATTTTAAATTACAAGGTGGGATTATCCATGGCGATATAGGAAATACAGGCAACAGTTGGATAACAACCAATGCAGATGCATCTTTCTCCTATAGTGCAAATACTTGGTATCATATTGCTTATGTTGTTACACCTTCTGGCTATACAATTTATGCAAATGGTAATCAAGTAGGTAGTGGGTCTTACAGTAATGGCACACCGTTATTATATAATTCTAATAATTACATATCCATTGGTGCTGTAAGTACAGGGAATGGAGAGAATTTTAATGGTAATATTGATGAGGTAAGCGTTTGGAATATAGCACTTTCACAAGCACAGATTCAAGCCACAATGAATACAGAGCCAAATGGGTACCCAGCTGGGTTAGTGGATTATTATAATTTTAATGAAGGTATTGCGAACGGCAACAATTCTGGAATTTCTGGCTCATATTTGTTTGACTGGGGTCCCGCTGTAAACGTAGGTACCTTTAATAATTTTAGCTTTAATGGTACATCTTCAAATTTTGTACCTGGAGCACCTTCGGTGGCAGCTAGTAGTTATTATACTGGATTTTCTGCAGGTGGTTATTACCAGTTGAATAATTACACCACAGGGGGCACATGGGCAAGCTCCAATACTAGTGTTGCTGTTGTAAACTCCTCTGGTTTGGTAACTGCTGCAACTGGTACAGGTGGTGGCTCTGCAAATATCTCCTATACCTATACAAATGCTTCGGGCTGCACAGAAGTAGCATCCACTCCCATGCTTGTAAGTGTAATACGGGCTTTGGCTTTAAAAACTTCAAAACCTTCTCAATTGAGTAACCATCCTAGTTTACAAGAAGATAATCAGACTTCTATCTCTATTTATCCAAACCCTGCTCGCAACGAAGTAACCTTGCAGTTAATAGAGGGAATGGAAGAGGCGAAGATTGATATTGTAAGTACATTAGGACTTTCTATTATGAAAGATAATAGCGGTGGTTTGAAACGTACACTCAACCTAGGTAGTGAAGCTAGAGGAATATATATTGTAAAAATTATCCAAAAGGATGGAAGTATTACCACTAAAAAGTTGATACTGGAATAAGAAAACCTAATTATCTAATAGCTAAAAAAAGAAGCTACCCTATGGCATATGGCAATGGGTAGCTTCTTTTATTTAATACCTATCCAATTATAAAAGCTATATTACCAAATTGTTAACGATAGGTATACGCAATTTGTTTTTCGTATGATTATTCATGAAGAAGTTTTTAAAGAAACAATATTTTTCTCATCTATTACTTGGTATGCTTATTATTAGCTGTTCAATTAGAACCTCCAATGCACAAAGTTCTTTTACTGGGGTGGTAAAAACAGAAAACAATCAAATATTATCATCTGCTAGCGTTACCTTGGTAGATAGCTTGGGTAGCTTTAAACAAACAACAACAACCAATACCTTAGGTACGTTCCTTTTTTCAAACATTCCTTTTGAGGGAACATATAAGTTAATTGTTTCATCAATAGGGTACGACACTTTTATATATCCCAATTATCATCCTAATCTAAATAACCCTAAGTTTTCTTTATTGATTCGACTTAGTGAAGCATCTGCAACTGTAGATGAAGTGGTCGTAGTCGCTTATGGTACACAAAAACAAAGAGAAGTAACAGGTGCAATTTCTAAAATCAATACAGATGACATTTCCTCCTCATCGGTTACTTCTGTGGATCAGTTTATTGCGGGTAAAGCAGCAGGAGTACAGGTATATGAAACATCAGGTCAGCCTGGTGGTAATGCTGCATTTAGGATAAGGGGCGTTGGGTCTATTACTGCTGGTACCCAGCCGCTAATTGTAATTGATGGTTTGCCGTCTATTTATGGCAGTAACCTAAGTTCAATAAATCATAGCGATATTGCTTCTATCGAAATATTAAAAGATGCCGCAGCAACTTCCCTATATGGCTCTCGTGCTTCTAATGGGGTGGTGTTAATAACTACTAAAAGAGGAGAAACAAACAGTAAAACAAAAATTGAATTCAATAGTATAATCGGGTATCAAAAGGTTGCTAAAGAAATTCAATTGATGGATGCATACCAACGAGCCTCCATTAATGCAGCTGCTGCCAATAATTATTGGGTGTCGTTAAATCCAACTGTCAATAAAGCTACCGATTCAAATAATATTCGTACTGGGGCTGCAATAATACCCGACTTCGCAATCCCTTACCTTCAAGGTCAAAAAGGGCTGACCAATACCAACTGGCAGGACGTAATTTTTAAGGATGCACGCCTAGAAAATTACAACCTCTCTGTTTCGGGTGGTTCTCCCAAGTCACAGTTCTACCTATCTGGCAATTACCTCAATCAAAATGGAACAGTTGTATATTCTGGTTACAAAAGATACGCAACAAGATTCAATTTCAATACAGTTGTTTCACCAAAAGTGAGGTTAGGTATCAACCTAGCACCTAGCTACTCTAAATTCAACAAGGTTTCGCAAGGTAGCCTTAAAAAAGATGGTGTAATTTTTAGTGCATTACTTCAACACCCTCACTTGTCACCTTACAACCCCGACGGTAGCATTGCGTTAAACTTGGTAAAATCAGAGTTAGCGGATGGAATTGCACCGATAGAAAATCCCCTCGCATTAGCTAAATACAATCAAAATAAAGTAGAACTTGCTAGAGTAATTATGGGTGGATTTATAGAGGTAGACGTTCTTAAAAACCTGATTTTTAAAACATTTGCCTCTGGCGACTATTATAGTAATCGCACAAGTACTTTCCATCCTTCTTTTCTTGCTACTTATGGTCAGGCGGCAACTACACAAAGTTCAGCCACATCAAGTACTCAAAGAGTGTATAATTATATAGTTGAAAATACTTTAAATTTTACAAAATCATTTAATAAACATCATTTTCAAACATTGATTGGATATACTTTCCAAAAAGAAAATACCCAAAACAACAGCCTTTCTGCTATCAATTTCCCAAACAATCAAGTCACAACACTCAATGTCGGTACTATTAATGGTGGCAGCTCTACCGAAGACGAATGGTCACTAGTTTCTTATTTAGCACGTTTAAATTATAACTATCAAAGCAAATACCTAATTGCTGCTTCTATACGCGAAGATGGTTCCTCTCGTTTTGGTCCAGAAAGCCGTTGGGGTTGGTTTCCTTCATTTTCAGCAGGGTGGCATATAAAAGACGAATCTTTTATGAAGTCTTTTAAGCCTATAAACGACCTTAAAATAAGAGGTAGTTATGGTAGTACAGGAAATTTCTTTATACCCAATCATGGTTTTTTGGCATTGTTAGCTACTACTGATTATGTATTAGGAAATACATCAGTAAACGGATTGTCTAATAGTACAGCTCCAAATTCAAATCTATCTTGGGAAAAAACAAATACGTACAATATTGGCTTTGATGCTATATTGTTTAAAGATAAATTGAGGGTATCTGTAGATTATTACAATGCAAAAACAAAGGCACTATTACTCAATGTACCTGTTCCAGCCCAATCTGGTTACACCTCTTCCCTTCAAAATTTAGGGAAAGTTCAGAATGATGGTGTAGAAGTAGGTTTGTCAACCAAGCTAAAAATTGGGAAGGCATTTTGGTCAACTTCAGCAAATTTTGCAACTAATAAAAACAAAGTACTCGAGTTAGGTCCAAGTCAAACAGAACTCATCTCTGGTACAACTAATATATCTAGAATAGGTAATCCTTTGGGCGCTTTCTATGGTTACCATATAGTGGGTGTATTCAAAAATCAGGCAGACCTTACCAAATATACACATCTAAATACAAGTCAAGTAGGCGATTATATATATTCAGATGAAAACCATGATGGCATCATAAATGACAAGGACAGGGTGATAATGGGAAAATCACTACCCGATATTTTCTTTGGTTTTTCCAATACCATTAGTTACAAACATTTCGAACTTTCGTTTTTAGTACAAGGTAGCCTTGGATTCCAGATTTATAACCAACTAAGGACTTATACAATTAATGAACAAGGGTTTTCAAATGGGTTAAAGTCACTTTATGATGGGTATTTTCAGTCAGCTACAAACCCTGGAAATGGATTTGCTGCACCAAACGTAAAGCCACACGACAAGCTGTATGAAACATCTGATTATATGGTTGAAAATGGTGATTTTATTAGAGTTCGATCTATGAGCCTCTCTTACACATTACCCAAAAAAATAACCAATAAATTGTTTAAAGCTTCATTATTCATATCAGGTAAAAATTTATTTACAATTACAAAATATTCAGGGTATAACCCCGAGGTAAGCAACAATGGATCAGATGCGGTAACCCCAGGAATTGATTATGGCGTTTACCCAGTAGAAAAAAATATTGTTTTTGGTACTAAAATATCATTTTAAAGAGGCTAAAAAAATAATCAAGACAATACACTAATAAATTTAAATAAATCATTTTTAAATGAAACAAATAAAATATATACGGGCTTTACTTGTTTTTTGTATGTTTCTAATAACAGGTAGTTGTAGCAAACAATTAGACATAGTTCCCCAGTCACAGGTTACATCATCAAATTTTTATAAATCTACAGATGATATTAACCAAGCTGTGGTGGGCTGTTACAATGCTCTTGCAGCTAACGGAGAGTATGGTGAAAACTTTTTGTTTTTTATGGAAGTAGCCGCCGACAATGCCAAAACAGCTAACCTAACCAATAGTGGTGGTATTTATGGTGATTTTGATGTTTTTCGTGTTGCAGCAGACAATCCTGTGTTAGATCAAACTTGGTCAGCCTGTTATACTGGTATCCAACGATGCAACATTTTACTCAATAGAATTGGTAATATTTCAATGCCTGATTCTTTGAAAGCAATAAGAATTGGAGAGGCAAAGTTTATTCGTGCACTTACCTATTTCAATATGGTAAGGATATGGGGGGCAGTACCATTGGTTACTAAGGAAGTTACCGACCCTTTTACTGAGTTTGATCATGGAAGGGATGATACGAGCCTTGTTTACAAACAAATAATTACTGATTTATCCGAAGCAGCCCTTGCTTTGCCATTAAAACAGACTGGTTCAAATATTGGAAGGGCTACGCAAGGTGCTGCAAAAACATTATTAGGTAAAGTTTACTTAACCCAACACAATTTTATACAAGCTTCGCAAGTATTAAAAGCAGTTGTAGATAGTGGAACATACCAACTGTTGCCCAATTTTGCCAACATATTTGGCAGTGGGAATAAAAACAACAATGAATCCATTTTTGAGATACAGTATTCAAACAGTGTTGTTAGCCTTGGTAGTGGCTTCTCCAACTACTTTGCAATAGACGCTTCTAATATTGGTGGTATTGGTCAAGTACTTGCATATGACATTCCCACTAATGCTTTTATTGACTCCTTTTCAGTAAATGACCTTAGGAGAAATGGTACTTTAAATAAGCTCAACAAAAAATATTACTGTAAAAAATTCGTAGACCCTGCTCCAGTTCAAAACCTAGATGGCAATACAAATTTTATGGTTTTACGATATGCGGATGTATTGTTGATGCTAGCAGAAGCAATAAATGAAATGGGCTTTACAGCAAATGGAGATGCGTTTAACTATATCAATCAAGTACGACAACGAGCGGGGCTAGCTAATATAACTTCTTCCAACACGCCCGATCAACCATCTTTTAGACTTGCAATTGAAAAAGAAAGAAAATATGAATTAGCATTTGAAAACCATCGTTGGTTCGATTTAGTACGAACAGGTAGGGCAATAGACGTAATGAATACTGCCCCAACCGAAAACGGAATTATCAACATTAATAAAAATAACTTTCTGTTTTATATACCACAAAGCCAAATTGATGTAAAGCCTGGTTTACTTACCCAAAATCCTTAGGAAGATTTTATCGGTAATAAAAGGTCTTGGTATTAGCCACGACCTAGAATACTAGTTGAATGATTGATTTAGTAAAAAAATGAAAATGATGATTAAGGTGTTGTTAATGTTGTTGATTTGCCCTTGTTTTACCAATGCGGGTAATATACAAGTCAAACGAAATAAGGACAAACAAGCAAGGATTGATTCAATAGCTTACTATTTAAAGAATCCCTCAGATAGCCATATACTAGTAGCAGCACATCGCGCAGATTGGCGCAACTTCCCAGAAAATTCTTTAGAAGGGGTAAAAAGTTGCATCGCAATGGGTGTGGATATCATTGAAATTGATGTGCAGCGTACCAAAGATGGTCAATTGATAATTATGCACGATAAAAACGTGGACAGAACAACCGATGGCACTGGCAAAGTAAGTGATCTAACACTTGATGATATTAAAAAGTTACACCTCAAAAATGGCTATGGCTTTGTAACCAAGTACCAAGTTCCTATGCTTCAACAATTACTAGAGGCAGTAAAAGGGAAGGCATTACTGTTTATTGATAAATGTTATAAATACATTCCAGAAGCCTATACAATAGTAGAAAAAACAGGTACGCAAAAAGAGGCTTTGTTTGAAGGAATCGTATCGATGGCACAAATACAGGCTGATTATCCAGATTACACCAAAAAAATTCAATACTTGCCACGGTTAAATGGAGATAAAAAGAACGTGGAAACAACCAATTATATCAATGAGTTTGTGAATGCGCCATCTATGGTGGCAACTTTTATAATGAGCTATGAAAAAGAAAAGTCACCGGGAGTTTATTATGGTAAGTTAATAAGGCAAAAAGGTATTTCAATTATGGCAAATTCATTATGGCCAGAAACCTGTGCAGACCACGATGATGATGTTTCAGTTAATAATCCGGATGCTGGTTGGGGATGGTTGATATCTAATGGTTCAAATGTTATTATCACAGACAGGCCAGAAATGCTATTAAAATATTTAAGGGAAAACAAAAAACATAAATAACAAAAAAACATAAAATATATGGTAAAGAAAATTACATCTTTATGCGTTCTGCTGGTTACAGCTTTATCAGGATTCGCCACCAATTACTATTCGTCGCCTTCCGGAGGTAATTTTACTGATCCAATCTGGTCTACTGATTCTGTCGGACCATTTAACGTATCAGGTACTACAATACTCTATTCTGATAATTTAGTGGTACAAGGCAGGGTTACGCTTGATTATTCTATAGATTCCCTTTACGCCAAAAACCTCACAATTAAAAAAGGTGCTACTGTAACAACAATTCATGGTGCAACTTTTTATGGGGATATTATTATTGAAAAAGGGGGGATTTTATTTTTGGGTCCTACGGGAGGCAGTACTGGTTTTGTCAGTGCAAAAGACATCTACATCAAATCTGGTGGTAAAATTTGGGGTAACGACCCAGTAAATGCAAGTGCTACTAATATAAAAACTATTCGAATTTGGGGTTCTATACTTGAATGCAATGGCACTATCGGGGACGGTGCAAACAATGATGCCTTGATGATAGAGGCAGAGGGTAGCAACGTAACTATTAGTGGTAAAGGGCAAATTGATGTATGTAGGTTGCGTAATAGTGCTTTATCAAAGGCATACACCAACCTTACTATTGATGCAGATATAAATTGTAGGCTTGGTACAACTTGCATATATAATTTCTTAAATAAAAGCTCGTTCAACATAATTATCAATCAAGGAAGAACCGTAAAGTGCATACCTATTACCAACCCTAACCTTTATCCAGGTACTGAAGGAAGCGTAAGCTTAAATGGTAGTACAGGGGGTAGTAAAAGACGGATGGATACATACACTATCAATGGCACATTGGAATGCGAATACCTAGTATTAAAAGCGACAACAACCAATGCGACAGACACTTTCAACGTTGTTGTTGGTGGCACAGGTATCCTTAAAGTAAATAACCAACTAATTGGTAACGCAGGGGTAACAACTACAACAACTGCAAATTTACAGTTAATGGATAGTGCAACCCTCATTCTAAATGGCAGTCAACCAACAACTGGGATTGATGCTACTGGTGCTTCAAATAAATTCATAATAGCACCAACAGCAACTATTGCTTATTCAGGGGATGTACAAAATATAGAAAATGGGTTTGGTAATTATGGTAACTTGTTAATAGGTGGAACGGGAAACAAAAGTTTGACTGGCAATACAAGCATTGCTTCTAACTTAACTATTTTAAATGGTTCTACACTCGATGCTTCAAGCAACAATTACAACATAAACATTGGTGGCAATTGGACTGATAGCAATACAACTTCTGGTTTCTTGAGTGAAAATGGTAGTGTCAATTTCAATGGTGCATCTTCACAATCAATAAATACTAACAGCCAAGCAACGTTTTATAACTTAACAATTGTGAATGGCAATTCCCTAACAGCAAATAACAACTTGTTAGTCAGCAATAACTTGTCACTTACCTCAGGAATCCTTTCTTTGAATAATGGCAGCCAAGTCAAAGTATCTAATACTGCTTCAAATGCAATATTTGGAGGCAATGCCAATAATTATATAGATGGAAAATTAGTTTGGTCGGTTGCAAAAGGAATCAATAATTATAATTTTCCAGTGGGCAATGGAGGTATCTATGCAAATGCTGCAATCACCTCTCCCTCTGTTGCAACCGATATAGCAGTTCAATATTTTAATGGTAGCTATACTAATACTACTTCCTCACTTCCTTTTCATGTAAGTACAGTTGAATATTGGCAAATAGGTAGTTCAATTAATACGGCTTCTGCAAATGTTACCCTCAACTATTTTAATGGCAAAAGAAGCGGCATTATTAACCCATCAAATCTAGTATTGGCTGGGTTCAATGTTGGGAATTGGAACAATTTGGGGCAGGTATCCTATACAGGTAATAACGATTCAGGTTCTGTAACCGGTTCAACAACCAATTGGGGAGCTTTTACATTTGGAAGTACTTCTGCTTCTAATCCTTTACCAGTCAAGCTTGTTTCGTTTAATGGTAATAAAAACAACCAAGGTGTTCTGTTGGAGTGGAAGACAACCTCTGAAAAAAACACAAAGTTGTTCGTGATTGAAAGCAGTCTAGATGGCAATCAATTTAATGTATTAGATAATATTTTGGCAAAAGATGCCGCAGCCAGTTTTAATTACACTTACCTTGATAAAACTAATTATAAAGTAGATAATCTATACTATCGTTTGAAAATTGTTGATGATAATGGGGCTTTCCAATTTTCTAATATCATCAAGATAGCATTGAATAATACTCAATACATCCAATTCAAATATTACAACAACTTCATACATTTAAAATTACCTGAAAACAATACTCAAAACTTAGCTACGATATTCAATGCAATTGGTGAAAGGGTTTTCCAAACTAAATTGATTGGAAACAACACGACAATAACTACCAATCATTTAGCCGATGGGGTTTATTTTTTACAAGTACGTTCTGGCAATCAACTAACTTCTTATCAATTTAAAAAATAAAAAAATGAAAAAGGTACTTTCTATTTGTTGGGTCATTATTATGATCCTTTACTCAAACTTAAGTAGTGCAACTACTTATTATTCAAACACCACTGGCGGGAATTTCTCTGCTGCAATTTGGTCAACTAATCAAGCTGGTCCTTTCACTAC
Source organism: uncultured Chitinophagaceae bacterium (assembly GCA_903883945.1). Lineage (GTDB taxonomy): Bacteria > Bacteroidota > Bacteroidia > Chitinophagales > Chitinophagaceae > Parasediminibacterium. The sequence continues at coordinate 26,467 of CAISCV010000219.1, forward strand.
TACTGGTGCGACAATAACAAGTAGTGATGACATCATCATCCAAAGTTCTGGTTATGTGGTTTTAGATGAACCAACCGGCTACACCTATTGCCGAAATATTACTGTGGGTATTAGTTCCACTCAAAAAGGCTTTTTGAATGCAAAGGGTACAAATATCACTTACATCTTTAATGGGGATATAACCATTGTAAGTGGTAGTGGTTTTAAAACAAATGCAAAAAACTGTATAATTACTTGTAATAACTTAACCGTAAACTCAGGTGCTACACTTACTGCAAGTTATACCACCGTATCGTCTGGTGGGGCATTTGTTTTTTTCAATATTCTCGGTGGCACAGTTACAAATAATGGTTCAATTGGTGCTTATACTGTAGCAAATGGTGGTGGTAACTGCGATGTAATCGGATTTCAGCCCGATGGAATCAATGCTAGCACACCGGGTAATGTGACCTTTACAGGTACTGGAACTTGGAACATTGCAGGGATTCAAAAAGGGACTAACAATTCTACTACTACCAATTTAACAATAGATGCTAACATCAATATTGGGTATGGGGCAGCAGGTCTTATAAATGCTAAATCAAATACTACTTTCAATGTAACTGTTAATTCTGGGAAGACAGTTTTGTTAGCAACAGGATATTACCCAACAACAGGAACAGCAGATTTTGGATTAAATGGTGGAACAGGCGGTACGGGCAATAGACAGCAAGGTATTTACACTATAAATGGTACTTTGCAATGTCAAAACTTATATATAGCCGCCAATAATACTAATTGTTTGAGTACTGATACTTATAAAACGATTATTGGCACAACTGGAAAAATTATCGTTGGGGCAAGTGGTACATTGACAAATGGAACAGTTTATGGCAACAATGCAACAACATTTGCAGGTTCAGGTATTGGACAATTACAAATAATGAGTGGAGGGTTGTTACAAATTTATGGTCAGACTGCAACAAGCCTTATCAGCAGTTCTACCTCGAAGAACGTTTGGAACTTTGATAATAACTCAACAGTAGAATACGCAGCTACTGGTAGTGTTGGGACACCTTCAAATGGCAACCAAACTATTGAGAATAATTTTGGTGCTTATGGCAACTTGAAACTCTCTTTTACGGCGGGTACAAAAACTATTGCCGCAACAGGCTTGCAAACAATCAATGGGAATTTGACCGTTACTTCAAATATGGTAGTAACTGCAACAAATGGATTGGCTGTTGCAGGTTCAGTTTCAAACAATGGAATTATCAATGGTGCATTAACACTAAATGGTACATCGTCACAAGCTATTAGTGGAACTGGAACCATAGCAAGTCTAACTCTTAATAATAGTACTGGGGCTACCATGTCTGGCGCCACTCAAACCATTTCAAGTGCGTTAACATTATCTAATGGAATCCTTACACTGGGTACAGGCAACCTTTCTGCTGGTTCTATAAGTGGGGGGAGTACCAGCTATATAGATGCAAGCGGCGCGGGGTATATTACTCTTAATGCTGTAGGCAGCACCCAAAGCTTGCTCCCAATTGGTATTGCAGCTTCTGGTTATTATGCGCCATTAACCTTTACCAATACTACCAATACCCCAAACATAACAGTAGGCTTACAAGGGGCTATTACAAACACCCCAGCTAATCCCAGCAATGTGGTAAACCTACAATGGTCTATTTTATCTAATACCTCTTCCAGTTCTGATGTTAGTTTTCAATACGCAACGGCAAACCAAGCCAGTGGATATTCCAGTACAGGGGCTGTGTTGGCTACCTATGCAAGCAATGCCTATTCAGAATCTCCTTTAGGTGTAGTAAGCAGTGGGGGCAGCCCATTTACCATTTCAAAAACGGCTTTATCACTCCCTACTTCTGCTGCCAGCCTCTACGCAATTGGCAATCCATATGCATTTGTAAACACTTCTGTAGGTGTTCCTACCATTGGCACAGCTATGGCGTCTGGTGTTGCTCAGGCTTCTGTAGCATTTACCCCTCCTGCAGTTGCGGGTAGCTTTCCAATTACCAGTTATACGGTTACCTCAACTCCAGGAAGTTTTACCGCAACCGGAGCTTCAAGCCCTTTAACTGTGAGTGGGCTTACTGGTGGAACTAGCTATACATTTACGGTAACAGCCACCAATAGCCAAAGCCAAACAAGTGTGGCAAGTGCAGCATCAAACACAATAATTGCCTATACTGCGCCTGCTGCACCTACAGGGGTTGTAGCAGCTGATGGTGATGCACAAGCAACTATATCATTCACCGCGCCTAATAGCAATGATGGTGCTGCAATTGCCAGCTATACCGTTACTGCAAATCCTGGTGCTATCACCGCAACAGGAAGCACTAGCCCCATTACAGTAACTGGTTTAAACAATGGAATCAGTTATACATTTACGGTTACTGCTACCAATAGCCACAGCCTAACTGGGGCTTCAAGTACTGCATCATCTGCTGTTATCCCATCTGGATCAACCACTTGGAACGGTACTGCTTGGAGCAATGGTTTGCCATCTGCGGCAGCAAATGTTGAGATTGCTGGAAATTTAACATACGCACAATGGGGACCAGCTACTTCGGTAGTTAAACTTATAGTAGACAATGGGGCAACCTTTGCTAATACTGGAAATATAACCATCACAGGTTCTTCTTTTGTAAATAATGGGACAATTAGCGGCGGTACAATCAATATGGTGGGTTCTGCTGCCCAAACAATTAGCGGTACAGGCTTGGTAAGTAGTTTAACCATTAACAATACTAATGGCGTGAGTATAAGCAACGGTTCCAACAATTTAGGCATTACAGGTGTGTTAACTTTACAGAAAGGAACATTTACAACCAATGGAAACCTTACAATGAAGTCCCTTAGTATTGTAAATACTGGAATATTGGCTCCAATTGATGGCACAATCAACACAGGTAGTATCACTGGCAACGTAACCATTGAGCGTTATATCCCCAAAGGATATCGTGCTTACAGGGATTTGTGTGTTGGCGGCGTCTATAACACAAGCAACACAATGTTTAACACCTGGCAAGAAAGCGGTAGCTATAGTAATAACGGATATGGCATTTTTGTTACAGGTGGCTCGGCTGATAATACCCATACTAGCAATTATATTGACCCAACCACTGGTTTAGACCACACAAAGACCGGGTATGCATCTGCCTATTATTACAATGGCGCTTGGAATACAATTACAAATACTAAAAATGTTTCTATGAACCCCTATCAAAGCTTTAGAGTATTAATAAGGGGGGACAGAAGCTTCGATTTATATACAACACCAATACATGCCGTTGGGAGTAATAACAATATTTTGTTGATGGTAAATGCTACCACTTTACGAGCCACAGGTGGTTTGATTTATGGTACAGTTACCTATTCTGCTACTGGAATAACCAACAACATTACTGGGTCAACTTATAATTCAATAAGCTATGCTTTAAGTAATGGCAAAAATAGTTATAGCTATATAGCCAATCCTTATGCCTGTCCCATTGACTTTCATAATATCTATTCAAATGGTCACATTACAAATATGGTAGATGGTTATTGGTATTTAGATCCAACCATTGGTGCTACTGGTAAATATGTAGCTTACAATGCAATAGCCAACACAAACAATACTGGTGCAACCTATGGAAATTTTATTCAGCCAGGTCAAGGCTTTTTGGTGTGTAATTACAATAGCAGTTCGCCTACACTAAAAATAACTGAAGTAGATAAATCAACACTATCTACTTCGTTGACTTCGGTTTTTGGAACAGCAACTCCAAGCAGTAAAATAGTGACTATGCTTCTCTCAGGCGCAAACTCTACAAGGTTAGATGCAGCAGTAGCAGTATTTGGTAACAGTTTTAGTAATGGGTTAGGGCTTGAGGATTCTAGGAAACTAACTAGTGGTAATGAAAATCTCTCCATTAAAGTTGATACAGATTACCTAAGCATAGATGGGAGGTTACCAGCATTAGCTTCCGATTCACTGTCGTTGGTTTTAGGTGAGTTGAACAATACACAGTACTTACTTAAGGTCGATGCGTCGAATTATCAAAGCAATGGATTGTTACCTTACTTATTGGATAACTACAAACAGATAACAACTCCACTTAACGGTATCGACACTTTCGCTTTCACAGTTGATACTTCAATTGCTTCGAGCTATACAAATAGATTCAAAATAATTTTTAAGCCTAATACTTTGCCAGTAAATAGCATTGTTGCTAGTGCTACACTAAACAGCAAAGTAGCCAAAATTACTTGGAATACAGTAGGAGAAAAGAATGTTTCTTATTATCAAGTAGAAAAATCTTCTGATGCGAAAACGTTCGAAGCAATAGAAAAAACTACTGCTAAGAATAATGCAACAGCTAGTTATGCTGCTGCTGATAATATTACAAGTACTTCTTTTTACCGTATCAAAGCAGTAAGTACAACTGGCAGTTTTACTTATAGTAATGTTGTTAAATTATCAATTGAAAATTATCAATCATCAATTAGACTTTATCCTAATCCATTAAATGTTAAAACATTAAATGTTACTATGGAGAATGTAGTTGCTGGAAAATACACTATCAGCCTGTATAATGTCTTAGGAGAGAAAGTGGTGAGTGAGCAAGCTATCAGCCACGAAGGTGGTAATGGAACTTATGTTATCACGATCAAAAATACGTTGGCAGCAGGTATTTATTCGGTAATTGTTCGTGATGCATCAAACAATAAAATGATTCATCAAACAAAAATTTCAGTTCAACCATAATTAAATAGTAAACAAGTGTTGTCTTTATTGGCAACACTTGTTCTTATTTTACATTAATTAAATAATAAAACAAACGTAATGCAACAGATTATAAAAAAGATTAAAGTAGTTCTCTTGATTGTTGTAGTGGGAGTATTTTTCACTTCAACTCAATCAAATGCCCAAAGTCCAGCTGATGATCCAGGTATTGGTGGTCCAGGTAGCCCAAGTGTTGGTGTTGGTGCAGATGGTGGCCCCGTTGTTCCTTTAGACAGAAATTTAAGCATCATGCTCATTGCTGCTGGTATTGCTTATGGATATAAAAAAATTAGACAACAACAGCTTTTAGGTCTTTCAAGATAACTTTTGATTAACCCTGAACTTGATGTTGTTGAATCTTTTGTTTTAACAGTTATAAAGATGGAAAGGAAATTAAATGCTAATCTGGAATATGAAGAAATACTAGCAGACATTGAAAAATTAAGGTTAGCTAATCCTGTCAAGAATTTGTCAGAAATGCTAGGGTACAAGCCAAGTAATGTGTCAATTTTTTTGAACAGAAAAAGGAGGCCTTCAAAAAAATTTATCATTAAATTTTATGAGGTCTTTGGAAAGGCACTACATAATATTGAAAAAGCAACAAATAGCAATTCCTCTCAAAATGCCATTCTTTATATGGAGTGTATTAAGCGGGACAAGAAAATTGAAGAATTGGAAATGTCTTTAAAATGGTTAATGGGTGGTAATGCGAATCATATCGAGAATCATAGACTGCGAAATGCTGTTCAAACATCCTAAGGTGATGATATATTCTTACGCTAAATAAAAATGATTACGTCATAGAAAGTTGAGCTATAATCTGCTCATCAAAATTTCATAGAAGGCATTTACAAGTTAAGATACGATAGATATTTACCCCAATATAAAAGTGCAGCAAGTTAATGGCTGCACTTTTTTTATTTTACTGGTTTAAAATCCTCAGTAACCTTTTTCAAAAATTAAACTTTGTGAATTTTACATTATTCTAATTAGGGCATTCCCCTCTTGGTCAGGCTTTCCCTCCAATCTTTTACCCCTTTGGGATAAAAGTATTTCCGCACCAATCCTTAATGCAAAGTAAGAAAGAAAGAAGATTTTGTGTGGCGTTGCCACCTTTCTGTTCCTGCCCTCTCCATTTTATTCTGTGGGCGGAGTGTCTTAGGTAAATAGGTTTCTCTTCGGTCGGGTTCAGCAAGCAGTCTGCCAGCCCAAGGCAGTCGGGGCAAAAACCGCTCTAGTAATACTTTGTTGCTTTTGCCCCCACTACCTTGCCCTACGGGTCAAAAAAGGCTGTCACACTTCTTGCAG
>CAISCV010000220.1 GCA_903883945.1 uncultured Chitinophagaceae bacterium
AGCTGTTTGAGTTGATGATTCATTTTCAACTCAAACATCTTCTTTTTAGCTATAAATAAACACCAACCCATTATTTCTTTATCTTGCCGCTATGAATTATTTGCAGCTATTGTTTTATGCAGCCAATTATTGCTTTCGTATTAACAGACAGCTTGCCTTTATCAAATCTTTCTTGTTACCCAAAGTAGATGCCGCTTGCAACCAATTTAATTATCATCCGGGAGAGAGAGAAGCTAAAAAGATTAAGTTTTACTACCCCCTTTTTAATCATGTAGTTAATTGTGAACATTATCTTTCCATCAAAAACAGAAGGCTTACGCGTATAGAATCTGAACGACTAGGTTATGTAAGTGTATGGGCTACATTGTACGATGACTTTATAGATGAAGAAAAGTGGAGTAAAGAGAAGTTGGTGGAGATATTCGAAAAGACCTTGCCGCTAGAAGAACGCACGCCCAAGATGCAGGTATTTATGGCAATGGATGACGCCTTAAAACAAATATTCACACCCACAGCGTTCTATAAAAGCAGCCTTAAACTGGCAATTGACTGGCAGATTGTCTCTGCAAAACAATTAGACAGCACCATCACTTTGGAGGAAGTATTGTATTTATCCGATGTAAAGTGTGGCAACAGTTCGCTGTTGTGGGCAAGTATCCTCGATGAAGAATGGACGGAAGCAGAGAAACGTTTTATTTACCAAAGCGGATATGTGGGTCAGTTGGTGAATGATGCTTTTGATGCACAAAAGGATATATTGGATGGCGGCTATACCTACATCCGCAAAACGGAATCATTAGCGCAAGCGAAAGTGTTATTTTTGGAAGCTTGTAGGGTATTGAATCAAACGATTATGGCCTGTGACGCACCCAAAAAGAATAAATTGAAAACAATCAGACGGATGGCTTGTGTACATGCTTTTGGACTAACTGCCTTAGAACACTTACAGGCAATTGACACCAAATACCCTAAGCCAATCAACTGGGAACAAGTAAAAAGAAGCGACCTCATTACAGATTTTGCTTTTGTAAAGAACTGGCTGAAGACTTTTAAAAATGCAATACAACTATCAATTGTTAATGATTAATGATTAATTCATATTTAGTTAATTAAAGATATTATGATAAAATCTAGAATAAATTGGGTAATAAAGATGGAGGTTTTATTAATCATTAAACGTTAATCACTAATCATTATGTCAGTAATATTATTCGATAACAAATACAGAAAACATTTCTTCCCACTCACAACTACGCGTGCAATAGCAGGTTTGCGGATGGGAATATTCACCATAAAGGAAAGGTGGGAGAAACTGACCAATGAGGACGTGTACATTCATACCACTCCTTATCTGATGCCTTTGTATGAACCGATACCTGCCAGCGAACAGCTGTGGGTTGACAGCACGGTCATTATTACGGATGAATTGTTGGCATTGATAAAGAGCTTACAACCTAACCAAGCAATTGCAGATGCGCAAGGTCTCATAGCGGGTAGAAGCGCAGAGGCAGCAGCAACCTTTGATGTAAACAATACTTTGCAATGGTTTGAAGAAACTATGCAGTATACTGCAAAGCGATTGGAATACCCGCATCAAATCTTTCAAATGAATGAGGCGTTTATTCAGTTCGATTATACATTAGTCACTGCCAATCGTACTTCTCAACCGATATCTGCTACCAATAATGTAGTCAATTCCTCCAACATCTTTTTGGAACAAGGCGTATCAATGGAGTTCTGCACGTTGAACGCATCGGCAGGGCCAATCTATATGGGTACGAATGCAACAATCATGGAAGGCTGTTTAATAAGAGGCTCCTTTGCGTTGGGCAACAACTCCTTGCTAAAGATGGGGAGCAAAATATATGGCGCTACCACCTTTGGCCCCAATTGCGTGGGCGGTGGCGAAATAAAAAATATAGTGATGCAAGGAAACAGCAACAAAGCACACGATGGATACTTGGGAGACAGCGTTATTGGCGAATGGTGTAATTTTGGTGCAGGTACAAGTAATAGCAATGTAAAGAATACCGGGGGCACTGTGCACTTATGGAACGATGGTGCAAATGATTTCATTTATGCAGGACAGAAATGTGGATTGATTATGGGCGATTATAGCAGGGTTGCCATCAATAGCCGCATCAATACTGGTTCGGTAATTGGCGTATGTTGCAATGTATTTGGAACGGGATTGTTACCCAAAGTAATAAAGGACTTCAGTTGGGGATTAACAAACAAATACATCTTTGAAAAAGCAGTGGCGGACATTAATAACTGGAAGAAAATGAAGCACCAGCATCTAAGTCAGGAAGAAATTGAGGTGCTTAGGTATATATTTGGCGCAATTGCAGAATAATTGTTCAGCGTTTGTTTTTAATGGAACTATTTTTATAAATACAGTTAAGAATGATTATTTTCGGCTAAATATAAAGTTATGATTGTAGAAAGAACAACACACGAAGTAATCCTCAGGCTTCCCGCATCAGTAGATGTAAAGGAGTTGCAAGATTTGATAAATTTCGCTCGTTACAAAGAGCTGGTATCCGGTTTCAAAGTCTCTCAATCAGTTGTTGATGAAATTGCTGATGAAATAAGTTCTTCTTGGTGGAATAATAACATGGAATCCCTTACCAAATGAAAATAGTAGTAGATACAAATATTCTTTTCAGTGGGATACTTAATTCATCAAGTAAAATTGGACAATTACTCTTAGGCTCTAAAGGATATCTTCAGTTTTATACCTGCAATTTTCTTTTAATAGAGTTGATAAAATATAAAAAGAAACTACAGGCGCTAACACAACTTCCCGAGGAGGAGTTATTTGAATTACAAACACTATTATCTCAAAACATAACTTTCATTAATGAGCTTTTAATTCCTTCTGAAATTGTAAAGTCAACAGAGTTGTTATTATAAGATATTGATTTAAAAGATACACCATTTGTAGCTCTTGCAATTCACCTAAAAGCATTGATTTGGACGGGAGATTTGAAATTGATAAATGGGCTTAAAAGAAAGAATTTTACAGGGTTCGTATCAACACCAGAGATACTAATCTTGTTAAATGATTTACAGCAGGAATAATAAATCTAAAATTCTTCACAATTAAATACAAAATACTATGCGTAAAAAAGTAATCGCTGCCAACTGGAAAATGAATGGCACTTTAGAACAAGCAAATGCCTTATTGGATGCCTTTGCAGCAGCACCATTAACTGTAAACGAAAATAAAATAGCTGTGTTTGCAGTGCCTGCACCTTATCTGATGTTGGCAAAAGAAAAACTAAGTGCTAACCCATACTTGCAAGTTGCTGCACAAAACTGTTACAGTAAAAAGTCTGGCGCCTACACAGGAGAATTATCTGTTGAAATATTGCAGTCGATAGGAATCAGTTATGTGGTACTTGGGCACTCTGAACGTAGAGAATATTTTGGCGAAAGCAATGCATTCCTTGCTGATAAAGTTAATATCTGTTTGGAATATAATATCACCCCTATCTTCTGTTGTGGAGAACCATTAGAAATAAGAGAAGCAGACACCCAAAATGCATACGTTTCTAAACAATTGCAAGAAAGTCTTTTTCACCTTGCAGCATCTGAAATTGTAAAGTTGGTGATTGCTTATGAACCAATTTGGGCAATTGGTACAGGCAAAACTGCTAGTAGTGCGCAGGCTGAAGAAATGCACGCATCTATCCGTTCGGTATTTGCTGAAAAATATGGTGCAGAAGTAGCAAACATTATCCCTATCCTATATGGTGGAAGCGTAAAGGCTAGCAATGCAGTTGAGATATTCTCTGAACCAGATGTGGATGGTGGTCTTGTTGGGGGTGCCTCATTAATGGCCGATGAGTTTATTAAAATAATCAATGCCTAAAAGCATTTCTAATGAAAGTAGAAGGTCGTTATTTAGTTATAGCGACCTTTTGTTATTCATTTAACTGTCTCTGCACCAGACTTTAATTACTGCCAACTTTTTAGTCAACGCAACGTTTTTAACGCTTATTTAGTCATAAA
>CAISCV010000221.1 GCA_903883945.1 uncultured Chitinophagaceae bacterium
AGGTAAAACTCCATATTATGACCTAAAATCATACTAAAATCGGTTGGAGTGGCAGGAACCACCTGCCCTGTTGCCGTAGAAATGAAGCTACTGTTGAGAATGCCCCAATCGCCGTCGCCACTAATGTGACAACCAATGCGGCCAATGGCATAACCAATCATCAAAGCGGGTGCAAAAGCATCGGCAAGGTGTACAATACGGATTTTGTTTCGTTTAGCATAGATAGCTATGGTAGTTCCAGCACAAATGAGACCGCCATAAAAGGTAAGTCCGCTAAAAGAGAGTAAGGCTCCGATGGGATCTTTTATAAAATCGTTCCAATTTTCGAGGTTATGAAACACTTTAGCACCAGCAAAGCCAAAAATAGCAGCATAAATAACCAAATCGCCTACACGGTCGTGCGGCCAGATGCGAATGAAACGCTCTTCGGGTTTAGCAAGCTTTTCTTTGTGCTTCTCCCACCATTTAAGACCAGCAAAAAGGGCTCCTACTAGCAACCCAACGGGTATATTTCCTTTAGTAGAAAGAATAAAAGCCTGAGGATCGCTCAATACATCGGGTAAAATGAAGGCACTGATAATTTTATATCCTAAAACAAACCCTAAGATAAAATTAACAGCTAAATCAACTATAGATGCAGGCGCACCTACCATTATTTTCTCTTCAGTAAAAGAAAGAAGACCTTGTCGTTGCTTTCTTTTAAGCTCTTCGGTAACAATCCAAGCCGCAACTAGGAAGCAAATGGCCACAAAAAAGCCGAAAGAATTAATCAATTTCAAGGGAGTCCAGTCAACACCAAACCAATCCTTAAAGGCATAGTATAAATTAGGGTACATATTACGAAAATTATAAGGCAAGTGAAAAGCCTTTTCAAAAAGGATGCAATGATAATTAATAAAAAGCAACCTCGGCAAAGGAAATGCTTAATAAAAAACTAAAAAGCCCCACTTTGCAGTGAGGCTAACTTATTTAGACTTAAAAAAAAGACTAGTTGCAATACTTATCGAACTCAGCAATAAGGTGTTGTGCAATAACTTGTGCAGGGCGACCTTCTATCTGGTGACGTTCTACCATACTTACCAGTTCTCCGTCTTTAAAAAGGGCAATAGCTGGGGAAGATGGCGGATAAGGTAATAATAATGCACGCGCTTGTTTAACAGCTTCCACATCGAAGCCAGCAAAACTAGTAGCAAGGTGCGTAGGTTTCTTGGTAGCGTTGTTTACTGCCATCAAAACACCGGGTCTGCAGGCCCCTGCTGCGCAACCACACACCGAATTGATTACTAAAAGGGTCGTTCCTTCTTGTTTAATGGTGTTGCTCACCAAGTCGGCGGTATTTAAATCTTCAAAACCATTGTCTGTTAACTCTGCCTTCATCGGCAATACTATTTCTGCTGGATACATTGTTATATATATTTAATTGGGTGCAAATGTACAATAAGAATAGAACTATCCCTTCATAGTAGAGAGACAATATGCCTTTTTTCGCCAATCGAAAGCGACATTATGTCTTCTTAATTCAAGCTAAAGAGACACAGTGTCACTAAAAAGAACCTTTTTAGGGCTTGGAATAGCATTTGAGAAAATATTCTTCATAAAACAATATTTAATAACACTAAAAAAGTAAAATTATGACACTCGTAAAACATGCTAGTCCAAGAGTAATCAACGAATGGTTTGATGAAGTATTAAAAGGGTATCCAACAACTTGGGGAAGAGACAATTTCACCCGAAATGCTTACCCGGTGGTAAACATTCACGAAACAAATGAAGCCTATCAACTAGAATTGGTAGCAGCAGGATTGAACAAGGAAGACTTTAAGATTCAAGCAGAGAATGATTTGCTGACTATTAGCTTCGAAAAGAAGGAAGAAACAGCAAAATCAGATGTAAAAGTGATTAGAAGAGAGTTTTCGCACCAAAGCTTTAAACGTAGTTTTAGTTTGGATGAAAAAATTGATATGGAAGGGATTCAGGCAAGATACGAAAGTGGTATTTTGAAACTTACCTTACCAAAGAAAGAAGAAGTGAAGACGTCTCCAAAAGAAATTACCATTTTATAGTTTGATTGTTGAGTGGAGTGGATGAAAAAGCCCCGCATTTTTGCGGGGCTTTACTATTTTTACAACTAAGGAGGATTAGAAAATACGATTAATACACTTTCAGGTTGTCGGCTTCAATTACCAATACATCTCCTTTTTGTTTCAGGACAGCAACACCGTTTAATTTAGCCATTTCCTCTAGTGAATCATAAAAACAAAAACTAGCAAGCCCCAGATATATTTTATAATCTTTATAATAAGGGAATAGTTCTTTAAAGTTAGACGCTTTTTTTTCTATCAGTTTTACTAAATCATTCTCATGTGCTTTGGATTTGCATTCTATCAAAGCGATAGCGTCTCCATTGTACAGCACAATATCAAATTCGTCGCGTACTTTAGAGAAATTACCCTTAATATTTCTTTCAACTTTATCATACTTAACTCCGCCTAGCATTGGTTTCTCAGTCATGGCGTTAAAAAAATACTCCTCAGTAATACTACCATTATTATTGGTTACACTACCTAAGCTCAGACCCATTCTTTCTAAGGTTGCATCTGTTCTTTTCATTTGTTCATCTGTTCTATCTAAATGTTCGGATATTTTTTTTATTTGTTCATCGGTTTCATTTATAAATGTCCTCGTCTCTTTAAACTCTTCATCGGTTTTTGCAAACAAAGCAAGGGTATTCGCATACATCTCCTTCATTTCCTTATCAATTCCTGCTTTAAAAACAAGATATTCTTCGTTTGTCATTATCTTCTATTTCTACAAATGTACCTTATTGTCATTTGTTTACCGATTTGTTTCCGGAATAAAAAAAGTCTGTCTCAAACTATTAATTTGAAACAGACTCTTATTGTTTTAACAAAGGAAATAAACTATTTGTATTAATTTTCTACTTAGTCCTTAATAAAGTTTACTTTATTAATTGTTCCATCAGTAGTTTGAATACGCAGATGATACATACCTGTCGACAACCTATTTACATTGATAGCAGGATTAGTTGCATCTTTCACATAATATGTATTTATAACTCTGCCAAGATTATCTACTACCTCTATCGAAGCAATATGAAAACCATTAATAGTTAGCGTGTTCCTTGAAGGGTTTGGATAGACCGACAAATGGAAGTTGCTAGCTGCTAATTGCACAGCAACAACGTTACTGTAAGCGTAAGTACCCGTTTTGTCTACAATCTTCAAACGATAGTAACTCAAAGTACCAACAGTAGTAATTCTATCGGTAAAATTGTAGGATCCTATGCCATTATTCTTGGCAGATACACTACCTACTTCGTTGAAAGAGACCCCATTCTTGCTACTTTCAATTATAAAAGACGCTGTGCTTAACTCCTTGGCAGTATTCCATTGTAACAAAGTACCATTGTTAGCAACCTTTGCTGAGAATGAAGTAAGTGAAATAGGAAGCGGGTTGCTCACCAATATAACATTGCTTGTATCGGTAGGATTAACCACACATGGCATATTATTAATAACTACACACCAAACACTATCGCCACTTATCAACGCTGAGTCGGTGTAGGTGGTATCATAGCTTACTAAAACACTATTTTTATACCATTTGTACATCGAAGTACCACTAACATTTGTTGTTTTAGCTGTAAAAGTCTCGGTAGTACCATTTACTTGAGATGAAATTGAAATTGAAGCGGTAGAAGCAGGAATAATATTATTAAACCCTACTTTGGCAATTGCACTATTCGTTACTAAACATCCGCCCGTTACAGCTACTGTACAAACTACCGTATCTCCATTTGCCATTATTTCGTTGGTGAATGAATCACTCGTAGCCTGAGGAATATCTATTCCATTCTTACTCCATTGGTAAGAAGCTACCGTTGTATTGGAGGTTGCTTTAAAGGTATAGTTTCTTGCACAAGTAGATACTAGAGGATTATAACTCGGACTAACAGCTATCGAAACCTGTGGTGTAACCAATGGATTAACCGTAATGGGTAAAACACTACTAGTAACCGTATCCGCAGATAAACATCCGGTCGCATTGCTTATAAGCTTGCAGGTAATCACAAACTGCCCAGAGAATTGAGGTGTATAAGCTAGTGAACCAAGCGAATAACCTGGAATTACATTTCCATTTACACTCCATTGATACACAGGTGCAGTACCTCCATTTGTAGGGTTAGCAGTAATTATTATTGGAGAACCACTACAGATACTTGTAGCAGAAGGATTTATACTTACCGAAACCGTTTTCAAAGGAATAACAGACAGAACTAAATAGGCTGTACTATCGCAACCCGCTGCATTGGTAAGGTGTACAGTATAAGTACCTGCGGTAGCATAAGTATTTCCATTAAATGTATAAGAACTACCTGCACAAACACTTGCTTTTGTAGTGGAAGTAGACGTGTCTTTAATAGTTAATACCAACGTAGCTAAACTATCACATCCAACCGCATTGGTTAAGTGCGCGGAATAAGTTCCTGCTTTAGAATAAGTGCTTCCGTTGAAGGTATAAGTACGCCCCATACAGATGCTTGCTTTTGTAATTGAGGTAGACGTGTCTTTAATAGTTAGAATTAAATGAGCTGCACTATCTGCACCTACACTGTTGGTAAGGTGCGCCGTGTAAGTACCTGCGGTATCACAAGTAATACCATTGAAAGTAATACTCGTGCCTGCGCAAATACTTGTATCTTTCGAAGAAGAAGTGGCAGCAGAAGTAACACTACCATAAACTGTAAAGGTGCTGATTGTAAATTGAGAGGTATTGGTTCTTGCAGCAGCATTCCACAAATAAACCCTAAGATAAAGGGTCGAATTATTATTAACCAATATACTCTGACCTGTAGTATCAGCTCCGCTTACCAAATAATCGGCAGTTGTATTAAGAATATTTCCTGCACTGCCCAAAGAATCAAGGAATGTACTTGTACCCTTGGCAAACTGGGTAGAATCACCCACTGCATAAGCCACCGCGTAATGGTTGGTTGTACTTGCTACGGTACCATTTCCTTTTAAGGTAATTCCATTTATATCTAATTTATATCCTTTTACAGGGCTAATAGCAAACTGTACATATTCGTTCTTTGCATTAGAGGTATCAAAGGTTGCAGCAACCCCATCAGCAGCAAAACTGCGTCTTCCTGTACCAAAAGTTATTGTTCTTCTAGCTACTGCAGGGGCTTGTACGATTCCACTACCATAAGTAATACCCGCTATTACGTTTTTGCCAGCAGTAATGAATGGTGTAGCTGTTTTAATACCAGTAATGATATTAGCCGTATTATAAACAAACCCAGTAGCAGTTACAATTCCGTTAGGCGTAGTAATAGATATATCTCCCGTAGTACCATTTCCAACAATAGCCTGAATAAGTGTATCTGCAATTACAGTAAAGCTTGAAGCGGGTGTACCCCCTAAGCTAACCAAGGTTGCACCAGTAAAATTTGCACCACTTATGGAAATCGTATCGCCAATAGCGGCATTGGTTGGGAAGTATGAGGTAATTGCTGGTGAGCAACTGATAAGTATATTAACCGAATGATAAATACTATCGCAGCCAATGGAACTAAATACTGTATCTATAAAGCTTGTACTTGCTTTATAACTAACTTTTTTATAGGTAACAGACGTACAATTGATATAGTTTAAGGTATCCGACGTTGCAGGGGCAGTCACTTTTAGTTTAAGTATTGCAGTACTATCACTTCCGCCAGCATTAAGAAGGTGCGCTACATAAGATCCAGCAGTTGAGTAACTACTACCATTAAACAGGTAAGAACTACCATTACAAATGGTTGCATTTGTGATAGATGAAGTTGCATCTGCAGTTACGGTGCCACTTAAAGTAAAATTGGTAATTGTAAATTGAGAGGCATTAGTGCGTGCAGCAGCATTCCACAAATAAACCCTGATGTAAATAGTAGAACCATCTTTTACAGCAATGTTTTGACCAGTAGTATCTGCACCACTTGCCAAGTATCCATTGGTTCTGTATAATACATTGCCAGTATTACCAGCAGAATCAAGAAATGTACCACCACCACTATTAAATAGGGTAGAATCTCCGATAGCATAAGCGACAGCATAATAATTGGTCGCACTAGCCACGGTACCATTGCCTTTAATATTTATACTATTTATGTTTAAGTTATAACCCAATGAAGGACTAACCGCGAATTGCACATACTGATTATTGGCATTCGCCGTATCAAAGGTTGTAGTTGTAGTACCTGCAGCAAAACCCCTTCTTGCAGTACCAAACAAGATAGTTCCAGCTCTTGCAGTTGGCACTTGCAATATGCCACTTCCATTACTTATCGCAGCAGTAACATTACTTCCTGCATTCAAGAATGGAGTGTTTGCTTTTATACCTTTAATGATGTTTGCTGGGTTATACGTAAATCCGGGAACAAATCCTGTTCCTTTTGCACTCGTCACATAAACATCCCCTGTAGTACCATTACCTATTGTAGCCAACAAGGTGGTGTCATTTACAACAAAAAACCAGGTTGCATTGGTTCCTCCAAAGCTAACATTGGTTGTTCCTGTAAAGTTTACTCCTTTAATAGTAACGGTATCTCCATTGGCAGCGGTAGTAGGAGTAAAGGAACTGATAACCGGGCTACAACTAATAGAGATAGTTACGACATTATAGATGCTGTCGCAACCGTTTAAGGTGCGAATAGTATCAGTAAATACTTTAGGGGAAGTGTAAGTGATTCCTTTGTAAGTGACGCCAGTACACCCCGTAAGATTTGTAGCAGTTGTACTCGCAGGTGCACTAACAGTAAGGTTGAGTGTCGCAGCACTATCGGCCCCAACACTATTAAGGGTATGATAGACATAGCTGCCAGAAGTAGTATAACTAGTGCCATTAAACAAATAAGAACCTCCTGCACAAATAGTTGCATTTGTAGTAGAAGCAGTGGCTTTGGTGGCAATTGCAGTACCGCTTATTACAAAGTTATTGATAGTAAACAACGAAGTGTTTGTTCTTGCAGCAGCACCCCACAGGTATACACGTAAATACAAAGTAGTACCATTATTAACGGTAATATTCTGACCAACAGTATCCGCACCACTTGCCAGATAAGTACTAGTTGTATAAAGTATGTTTCCTGCATTTCCGGCAGAGTCCAAAAAAATGCTTGTACCGCCAGCAAATGCAGCAGTATCTCCTATTGAATAGGTAACAGCATAATAATTGGTAGCACTTGCAACTGTACCCAATCCTCTTAATGTAAACCCGGTAATGTTTAAATCGAAACCAGCAGCAGGCGTAATAGCCCATTGCACCCATTCTCCTTTTGTTTCAGCAGTAGTAAAAGTTGCGGTTCTTCCATCAGCAGCAAATCCTCCCCTACCAGCTACAGAACCAAAAGTTATGGTACCTCTAGCTGCTGCAGGAGCACGAAGAACACCCGCACCATTACTGATAGCTGCTGTAGCATTGGCATTGGTGGTAATAAATGGAGTGGTACCCTTTATTCCACTTACAATTGTTTGTGCATTTGACAATAAGCCAATAGAAACAAATAATAAGAACAGAAAAGAGAAAAGAAAACTAATGTTGATACGTTTCATTATTGTGTTGTTTTTTGATTACCGAAAATGATTTACTCCAATAAATAAGAAAATTAATACTTGTTTAAGATTAGTAAACCCACCCTATGATACCAACATCTTACTTTTTGTTGCTTAATAATCATTTTTTTATTGGCAAATTTTGAAACATTTATATCAACCCACAAATACTCCTAACACTAGCCCCTTAACTAAAAAACTTTCTATGGAAATGTATAATACGTCACATACTATGCATAATACGTCACATACTATGTATAATACGTCACGTACTATGTATAATATGCCACGTACTATGTTTAATACGTCACGTACTATGTATAATATGCCACGTACTATGTTTAATACGTCACATACTATGTATAATATGCCACGTATTATGTATAGTATGCCACGTATTATGTATAGTATGTCACGTATTATGCTTAGTATACCATATTAATTTCAGGAAGGGTCAAGTGGACACATGATGTTGAAATGTAGACACGTCATTTACAAATGTAGACGTACGATGTTCAAATGTAGGCATACGATGTTCAAATGCAAACCTACAATGTTGGAATATTGACGCCCGATTTACAACATTTGCATACCAACCAAACACTTTAATCTCCCCTTACGCCTTCACCTTTTTTACCTATGCCTTATGCCTATTGCCTTATCACTTATACCCTATCGCCTATTCCCTTACCCCTATATAACCACATTAATCATCCTTCCCTTTACGAAGATGATTTTCTTAGGCGCTTTGCCTTCCAACCATTTCTGTACCGTTTCGTTTGATGCAACAGCAGCTTCTACGTCTGCTTGTTCCATATCTAACGGAAGATTCAGGTTAGTACGCACTTTTCCGTTGATACTCACTGGGTATTCCTTACTACTTTCCACCACATATTTCGATTCAAATAGAGGGAAGGAAGCATCAATAATGAAGGTGTCATTACCCAAGCTATGCCATAATTCCTCAGCGATGTGCGGCGCATAAGGCGTTAATAATACCAAGATTGGTTCGAGGATAGCGCGTTTGTGGCATTTAATATCAGCCAAGTCATTCACACAAACCATAAAGGCACTCACGGCTGTATTAAAGCTAAAGCGTTCGGTATCATCCTCAATCTTCTTGATGGTACGGTGCAATATCTTTAGTTCATCAGCATTCGGCTCTGCTTCATTCCAAACCTTACCCTTTATATCATCAAAAAACAAACGCCAAAGCTTCTTCAAGAAACGGTGAACACCCTCAATACCCTTTGTATCCCAAGGCTTACTTTGTTCAATCGGCCCCAAGAACATTTCGTACATCCGGAAAGTATCTGCACCAAATTTGGTTACAAGGTCATCGGGGTTATGAACATTAAGTTTTGACTTAGACATCTTCTCAATAGTAGGATTTGTTTTAAATTCTAGTTTTTGAGAAAGAATGTTACCATCAAAATCATGATATTTTCCATTCTGCCAGTACCCATCTTTACAAATTAGTAGAGAATCAGAATAAACTGGCTGAGCAGAAAGCCAATCTTCAACATTAAGAACTGATTTTTCTGGACTTTGATTAACAAATCTAATATCAGCTCTATGTTCACTTACATCACTTTTAACTTCTATCAAATCTTTATTACTTAGAACTTTTAATTGGATTGGAAAGTTTACATCTAAGCTTATGTAAATGTGATTGTGCCCTTCGCCATAGGGTACATTTAGATTTATCTCTTTTTTATCAATAACTAAACATACTTGCTTTTCGCAATTATTGTATTGCTCAATTATATCTTTATCAATCCTTAATTCTTTAATAAACTCTGATACGCCCGTAATCATCCCCTGATTCAATAACTTCTTAAAGGGTTCATCGAATCCAAGGTGTCCTAAGTCGTACAAAACCTTTGTCCACAAACGGCTATAGAGCAAATGCCCCACCGCATGCTCCGTTCCACCAATGTATAAATCAACCTGATTCCAGTAGTCAGTTGCTTGTCTGCTGGCAAACTCAGTGTCATTATTATTATCCATATACCGAAGGAAATACCAAGAAGAACCTGCATAACCGGGCATAGTAGAAGATTCCAAACCCCCGTCCCCTAAAGGGGGGTATATGGAGGATGGGACACCCTCAAAGTATTTATCTACGTCTGTAATCCAATCCTTGTTATTGCTTAATGGACCATCACCATTCTTGCCTGGTTTTATTTCATCCATTTCAGGCAATACCAATGGCAAATTCTTTTCAGGCAACGGATAGGCAATGCCATTCTTCCACACAATCGGGAAAGGCTCGCCCCAATACCGCTGACGGCTAAAGGCTGCATCCCGCATACGATAGTTTATCTTGCGCTTGCCAATGCCCATCTCCTCCAGTTTATCCACCACTATCTGAATGGCATCACGCAATACAACACCATTCAAGAATCCACTGTTCGTAAGCTTTGCATCCTTGGTAGCATTTGGTTCTGTGCCATTAAAGGCATCGCCTATAATATTGGTAATGGGGATATTAAAGTGATTGGCAAACTTAAAGTCGCGCTCATCGCCGCAAGGCACCGCCATAATAGCGCCCGTGCCATAACCCGCCAACACATATTCGCTTAACCAGATTGGTATCTCACGACCATCAAACGGATTGATGGCATACGCCCCCGTAAAGGCACCTGTTATCTTTTTCTCCGCCTGGCGCTCACGCTCACTACGGCTTTTTACATACGTAATATACTTCTCCACTTCTTTTTGTTGTGCCGCAGAAGTAATGCCTGCCACCAACTCATGCTCGGGTGAAACCACCATAAAGTCAACGCCAAAAATGGTGTCGGGTCTTGTTGTATAAACTTTGAGTGGTGAATTGTGAGAGGTGAGTTGTGAGTGTCCGTTACTCACTACTGACAGTTCACTACTCACCTTTATTGCAAAATCAATCTCCGCCCCCGTACTTTTACCAATCCAGTTGGTTTGCATTTCCTTCATGGCATCGCTCCATTCCAGTTTCTGCAAATCATTCAATAGTCTGTCTGCATAATCCGTAATCCGCAAATACCATTGGCGTAAACGTTTCTTCTCCACCGGGTGACCGCCACGTTCACTAACGCCATTTACCACTTCGTCATTCGCTAATACGGTTCCCAAAGCTTCGCACCAGTTCACTTCGCCATAACCACAAAATGCCAGGCGAAACTCCATCAAAACATCCTGTTGTTCCTTCTCTGTAAAGGCTTTCCATTCTTCGGCAGAAAAAGGTTTTACGGTAGCGCGAAGTCCGTCTATCTGTGTAGACCCTTCTGTTTGAAAGGCCTTTACCAATTCAGTGATTGGAGTTGCTTTTTGTGTAAGCGGATTCAGATAGCTATTAAATAATTGCAAGAATATCCATTGTGTCCACTTGTAATACTTAGGGTTGCAGGTTAATACTTCTCGTTCCCAATCGTAACAAAAACCAATCTTATCTAACTGTTTTCGGAAGTTGGCAATGTTCTGCTCGGTAGAAACCGCAGGATGCACGCCATGTTCGATGGCATATTGTTCGGCAGGCAACCCGAAGGCATCATACCCCATCGGATGCAATACATTAAATCCTTTCAGGCGTTTATATCTGCTAAAGATATCGCTAGCAATATATCCCAATGGATGTCCCACATGCAAGCCCGCACCACTAGGGTAAGGAAACATATCCAACACATAATACTTAGGTTTATCGCTGGCATTACTCACTTTATAAGCCTTAGACTCCTTCCATTGACCCTGCCATTTCTGTTCTAATTCACTGAAATTGTATTCCATATAGTCGTTTATCTTCCTGATTGGAAGTTTTGTTAATTACCTGTTAGAATGAAAGGTATCGTTATAAAATATCTATTAAAAATAGGTTCGTACATACTTTAACAACTACCTAATCCGTTTAAGAGGTGCAAATGTAGGCGATTGGGTTACATTTGCGCCTAGTCGTACTCACAATATAAGATAGATTTACCATGGAAACAAGAGGAAAAGGGAGTTTAAAAAGAAGCAAACCCAACTATATTTTCAGTATCATCGGCGTTGCCTTAGTGTTATTTATAATGGGCATTATGGGTTGGTTTTTTCTGAATGTAAAACAAGCAAGTAACTTATTTAAAGAAGACATCCGCTTTAGTGCTTACCTACGTACTATGAATAAGGATTCTATCAGCCAGATACAACAGTTCATTGCGAAGAAACCTTATGCAAAAGGAGTTACTTATGTAAACAAAGAGAGTGCAAAAGCTATCTGGAACAAAGAAAATAATGAGGATTGGGCTAAGATATTAGATGTGAACCCGTTACCAGAAAGTATTGATTTCTATGCAAAAGCCGCTTATGTAAATAAGGATAGTATGCAGAAGATTTCCGATGATTTAATGGGTAAATATGGCAACCAGATAACAGACTTACAGTATCCTAAGAGTTTGGTTTCTAACTTAGATGAGAAGGCAAAAGCTTACGGATTAGCGTTTTTGGTTATCTCTGTTCTGTTATGTATCGTTGTTATTTTCAGTATAGATAATACCATACGATTAGCCATGTTCAGCAATCGTTTCTTAATTAAAACCATGCAGATGGTAGGTGCTACTCGCGGGTTTATTGCCAAACCAATGGACATTAAAGCTGTTGTAAATGGATGTATCAGTGGACTATTAGCAATAGCCCTTTTATTTTCATTAATACAATGGTTAGAAAACCAGATACCCGAACTTAAAGCCATAAATGATACAAATCAGACACTTGTATTATTTGCAGGAATGATTTTGATGGGAGTAGGCATCTCATTATTCAGTACGCATAGAAGTGTCATTAAATACTTAAAAATGAAATTGGATGACTTGTATTAATTGATAATTATTAATTTACAATTGATACAATAAATGTTAATTATCAACTAATCAATTGTCAAATATCCGCAGTCAATTATCAATTATCAATTATTCATGCTATTATTGCAACCTAAATAAAAAATGATGAGTAAAGTTAGTAATACCACCACCTATAGCTCTAGCGCAAACAAGGAAAAGAAAGTTGTTCCCTTGCCTACTTTGTTTACTAAAGATAATTATCTGTGGATGATAATAGGGGGCGTGATCATTGCGCTCGGTTTATTCTTGATGAGTGGCGGTAAGAACCAGAATCCTGCTGTGTTTGATACCAATGTGGTTTATAGTTTTACTAGAATTACGGTTGCACCTATATTAATTGTTGGCGGTTTGATTGTTGAGATATTTGCTATCTTCAAAAAACAAAAGACGGCATAATAAATTTTTTAGAATTTATATATAAAAGGCGATGAGATAGATTTCATCGCCTTTTATATTTTTAAGTGTCAACTTTCGTTTTATTTCCTCTTCTTTTTGCCGGGATTGAATATCGCATCAGACTTATCTACCACACCTATGAACTCTTTTTGCGCAATATTTCCTGCCAAAGCAGAAGACTGTGCCAATTGAATCACATTTTCGAATGTTGTACCTTTAATGTAAGGTGACCCTCTTAAAATAGAGCCATACATGGCAATGGCTGTGGCAAAACGATAGGCAGAATCGGCCGACATCAAGTCCTTAGTAGCATTTGGAATGGGAAAAGCTTGTTTTATTACCTCCTTACTCTTTGGCGGTTGGTATTGAAGGTTCAGGGTGGCATAATTTCCACCATTTGTGGTTGCATTCTTGTTGGGTTCTACCTCAAAAACTGCCATCAGGTCGTGTCCACTACCTACTTCGCCACCTAATAATTTATTAGACGTATCCGAAATAACTTCACGAGGGTTATCAAAACCAATCAACCTGTATTTCGCCACCATTGCAGGATTAAAAACAACATTTACATACGCATTTTCGGCAACATTGTATAGTGTTTTAGTAAATTCTGTTACCAACACTTTTTCAGCTTCCTCAATATTATCTAAGTAAGCATAGTTGCCGTTTCCTTGTCTTGCTAATGTTTCCAGTTTGCTGTCCTTAAAGTTGCCCATACCCACCCCCAGGCAAGTAAGGCACACTCCGGTTTGCTTTTGCGAGATAATCATGTCTTCCAGTTCCTGGTCGTTGCTTTGTCCCACATTAAAATCGCCATCTGTTGCTATGATTACCCGGTTATTGGCTTTTTTGTCAAATTTTGTTTTAGCAATATAGTAAGCCGTACGGATAGCACCACTTCCGGGTGTATCTCCATCTGCATACAATTTATCAATCACTTCAATAATCTTCTTTTTCTCGGCACCACTTGTAGGATACAGCAATACATGCACCCCTCCGCCATAGGTTACAATAGATATATTGTCTTGTTCGCGGAGATTATTCACCAATAACTTAAAGGCAGATTGCAATAAAGGCAAGCGATTGGGTTGATCCATAGAACCTGAAACATCTATCAGAAAAACGAGGTTGCTTGGAGGAACACTATCAAGGTTTAACATGGGCGCACGCAGGTTCACAAACATTAATTGATTGTTTGCATTCCAAGGGCAATTAGTTATCTGCGAATTAAAATTGAATTTCTTAGTATCGTCGTTAGCAGCAGACGCAGGCTTTAGGTTAAAGTAGTTAAGCATCTGTTCCACCCGTACAACTTGGGTTGGGGGCTTAAATTTATTGTAAATAAACCGACGTATATGGCTGTAAGAGGCTCTGTCTATGTTGAGTGCAAACCCTGTTTCGGGATTGGTGGCAGCATTAACAAAGCAATTTTCAATCAGGTTATTATAACTCTCCCCCATATCCGTTTTAGTGATAATGTCTTTTGCTA
Organism: uncultured Chitinophagaceae bacterium; assembly: GCA_903883945.1. Taxonomy (GTDB): domain Bacteria; phylum Bacteroidota; class Bacteroidia; order Chitinophagales; family Chitinophagaceae; genus Parasediminibacterium. The sequence continues at coordinate 14,352 of CAISCV010000221.1, forward strand.
AATCCAAGTTTTTGGTGAGCGAAGTCAGCCGGGTTTGCATTTCTATGGAAGTTCCCCTTGTAATTTTAAGGGTAATTGTTTGAAAGGCATTGGTAGCAACTGCACCCTGAAACGTTTCAAAGCCGTCCATAATAACAGTTAGGGTATCTACAGCTTTAGGGGTAGGCAATCCGAAGGAACCATCATCGCCACTGGCAAAATCAAGCATTCCTTTAGTTTTAATATGAATCTTTGCGCCAGAAAGTGTTTTGCCTTTCTCGTCTTTTACTACTCCTCTAAGATAATATTGTGCAGAAAGTGAAGATATAGAAACGAAGAATAAAGCAATCGTAAAGCAAGACCTCATAAAAACGAATTTAGGGATAAGATAAATATATCAACTGAAAAAAGCAGACTATCAACAAAAAACGTGCAAAAGCATTTCGCTTTAACACGTCTGAAATTGATGAACTTATTGAAAAGTGATTATTAATGTATTCAATTTAACTATTGTTGATATAAAAATTTATCTGTTTAAGACGCTTTATTTACAAAACACCTTTGGTGCTAGGAAGATAATTACTAAGGGGATCGCGTTTAACCGCCATTTTGATTGCCTTTGCAAAAGCTTTAAAGATTGCTTCTATCTTATGATGTTCATTATCGCCCCTGCAAAAAATATTCAGGTTGCATTTTGCCGCATCACTAAACGATTTAAAGAAGTGAAAGAACATTTCAGTAGGCATTTCCCCAATTTTCTCGCGTTTAAATTCAGCATCCCACACCAGCCAGTTGCGTCCACCAAAATCTATCAACACTTTCGCTTCTGCTTCATCCATTGGCAGCGCAAAACCATAGCGTTCCATCCCTCTTTTGTCAGCCAAGGCTTTTCCAAATGCCTCTCCAAGCGCCAAACCCGTATCTTCTATAGTATGGTGTTCGTCTATGTGCAAGTCGCCCTTTGTTTCTATTACCAAGTCCATTTTGCCGTGCCTTGCAATCTGATCCAACATGTGATCGAAAAAGCCTAAGCCAGTATGTATGTGCGCGATGCCGCTGCCATCCAAGTTTAGTTGTACCTTAATCTTAGTTTCGTTGGTATTGCGCTCGTGAATAACACTACGGATACCTAACTTCAGGAAAGTATAAATCTCATTCCAGTCACTCGTTTCTAAAGCGATTGTTGTACGAAGCGTTTCTTCTTGCTCAGGTGTAAGTTGTAGTGTTTGCAAAGGGGAGGTAAGGTAAATTGCTTTTGCACCAAGGTTTTTGGCCAATTGGATGTCGCTCCACCGATCGCCAATAACAAAAGAGTAAGAGAGGTCGTAGTCAGGATTATTTAATAGGTGAGAAACCATCCCTGTAAAGGGTTTTCGGGTGGGCTTGTTCTCACAAGCAAAAGTGTGGTCTACATGCACTTCATCAAAAACAAAGCCTTCACCAGCCAATGTTCGCAACATCAGGTTCTGAGAAGGATGAAATGTTTCCTCAGGGAAAGATTCAGTACCAAGCCCATCCTGATTAGTGACCATGACCTTGTAATAATCCAGTTCGGCAGCAATTTTTGACAATGCAGAGATGGCACCAGAAACAAACACAGTTTTTTCTATGCTATCTACCTGAAAGTCTGTGGGCGGTTCTTGAAGGATAACCCCATCTCTATCTACAAAAAGTATTCTTTTCATTTAATCAGTACAAAAAATTATCTTGTGTAATGATATTTACACTGTGCAATGTAAATATTTGTTTCATCAACTTTATAAACTAACCTGTGTTCTTCATTTATTCGTCTACTCCAAAAACCTTTATACAAATATTTAAGTGCCTCTAGCTTTCCAAGCCCCTCAAAAGGGATCCTTTATATATCTCTAATTAATTCCCCTATTCTTAAAGCTATTTTCTTGTCTTATTTAATCCATTCCTGATAATCCCCGAATGCACTTGCATCAAAACAGACAAGCCTCATAGTATATTATCCATTGATACAGTAACAAGATTCTCTTTAGTTTGTATTCTTTCTATCGCTTCGATTAGATTTTTATGATTTTCATCAGAAGACATCAAATATTCAGTTTCATCATGCGACTCGTCTACTTCAATTTTTATTAAAAAATTTTTACAGTCTACTAATGTTTTTAATTTATTGAATAAATCGTATGTAAAATCTTCCCCACTTACCCTAATACTTGCTTGCATAGCTAAATTATTTATTCAAAAGTAATGAAATTACACTTACTTCTTTTTTCCGACCCTTACGGCGGCTACTTCTGCTAGTGTAACAACATCTGCTTTATTACCAAAACTATTTCTTACAAAAGAAAGTACATCTGCAATCTGTTGATTGGTTAGATTGGCATGAGAAGCCATGTTATTGCTGTAATATTCATCATCTAAAGGAATTCGGTCGGTCATTCCATGCAATACAATGCCAATAATCTTCTTTTTATCCACTCCAACTACATCTGTACTTCCTGCCAAAGGAGGATTCATGTGTGGAACGCCACCTCCGTCTGCCTGATGGCAGCTAAGACATTCACGTTGATAAACGCCCCTTCCTCTTTCAATGGAGGCAGCAGGGCTATCTGCCGTTTTTTGTACAGGCTTTTTAGTTTGTGCAACAACTAATAAACAAGCAACCGAGAATAAAGTGGCTGCTATAACGATCTTCTTCATATTTAATACGTAGTATTTAGTGGGAAGTAAAATAATTTATTTTTCTATTAATTACCCGTGAAACTAATCTTATAAATAGTTCCTTTGCTATCATCCGTTACATATAAAGAACCATCAGGTCCCTGTGCAAGACCACATGGACGATGCGCAGCTCCCCTTGTGGAAGTAACGACCTCTTTACCTGAAAAGCCATCAGCAAAAACTTCCCATTCACCCAATGGCTTACCGTTTTTAAAAGGTACAAATGCCACCATATATCCCGCTTGTGGTAAAGGCGCTCTGTTCCAGCTACCATGAAAAGCAATGAAAGCCCCATTTTTATACTTATCAGGAAATTGATTGCCTGTATAAAACAGCAAGGCATTGGGGGCAAGATGTCCCGGGAAAACCATCAAAGGTTCTTGGTATTCTTTTCCACCTTCTATCTTACCATCACCACCATATTCGGGTGCTACTATCTTTTTGTGAATCAGGTGATTGTAATAGATATACGGCCATCCACAATTTGAACCCTTGTGCAGTTCGTACATACATTCTGCAGGCAATTCGGCCCCTTGAACACTGTCAAAGTATTGTGGCCAGTTCTGAAATAATTGGTCACGACCATGTTGCATTACAAACAAGGAATTTGTTTGCTGATTCCAGTCCAAACCAACAATATTGCGCAAACCAGTAGCATATCTGATACCGTCTTTATAAGTTTGGTGAAGTTTATCTGCTTTAAACATCCAAATTCCCCCCGCACTATCCAGAATTGGGCAAGGGCTCATCCCTTTACTACCTCTTACCCTGTCTTTTTCTTGGCAAGAGTTCGAATAAGCACCAATATTTACATAGATGTTGCCTACATTATCCAACACAATCGACTTTGTGTTGTGTTCCCCTCTGTTTATTAATCCTTCAACAATCTTTTCGGCCGCATTGGTATCTACTATTTCATTGTTTTTATTTAATTTATACCTGTAAATGTCATTGTTTGTGGACGTATACAGATATCCACCTTTTATGGCAACACCTGTTCCCCCTTTGTTATCAAAAGAGCTTACTATAGACAGATTACCATTGCCGTCTACGTCTTTTAGAACATAAGTAGCTTTTCCATTGATGGCTTTAGCACTTTTTACATAAACAATTCCATTACTAGTGATAGCTATGTGCCTTGCTTGTCCAATACTATTCGCTGCCTTTATAGCAACAAAACCTTTTGGCAATTTCAGACCTGCATTAATAGTAGAATCATTGTAAGTGTTATCATTTGCCCTAACAAAAAAAGAGACTGTAGTAACAATAAATAAGAAAATACATCTTTTAATCATAAAACCGTTTTAAACAAGTGCCAAATGTAGTTTTAAAGTAATACCCTGAAAGGAAATATAACAAAAATAGAATATGATAGTTTGGAATCTGTATTGATTTTATCATTATTAATCTTATTTCAATAAGATTACACCCAACACAATTATACAGGGAAAAGAAGTATCCCTATATATTTGCTGCTTAAATTTAAAGAATGACTATTCATAGAGAAGGTTTCAGGACAATAGCTATTACTGCACTTTTATTTGGTATCATAAATGTGCTTTCATTTTCTTTTATAAGCAATGATTACACTTGGTTGTCTTTTGCCATCTATGGAATTACTTTGGTAGTATTACTTTTTATTATTTCTTTCTTTAGAATACCTAATCGTAAACTTACTATCAATGATAACCAGATAATCAGCCCTGCAGATGGCAAAGTTGTGGTGATAGAAGAAATAGTTGATGAGGAGTACTTTAAAGATAAAAGAATACAATTAAGTGTATTCATGAGTCCTGCCAATGTTCACGTAAACAGAAACCCAATAGATGGAGAAGTAATATATAACCAATACCATAAGGGAAAATATTTAGTTGCCTGGCACCCAAAAAGTTCCACAGAGAATGAACGTTGGAGTGTGGCTGTTAAAAATGAAAAAGGAACTATCCTGTACAAGCAGATAGCGGGTGCATTGGCAAAACGTATTTGTAATTATACAAAGGTTGGTGATCAGGTGAAACAAACTAAGGAGTATGGATTCATTAAGTTTGGCAGTCGTGTAGATATATTACTACCTATTGGTACAAAAATTAACGTAAACCTTAATGAGAAAGTGAAAGGTGGCGTTACTGTTTTAGCTAGCTGGGAATAAGGAGAGTAATTAGTTGTTAGTTATTGATAATAACTAACAACTGTTCAAAAGTTTCCGCCACCAATATCCCGAGTTCTTAATCGTTCGGAGTTGCGTTTTGAAATCTATATAAACCAGTCCGAAGCGGGCCTTATAACCTTCCGACCACTCAAAGTTGTCGGTAAGCGTCCAGGCAAAATATCCTTTTACCTTTACCCCCTCCCCTTTTGCTCTTAGTAAAGCCTGCAAATAGTCCTGAAAGTATTGAATGCGATCGGCATCATTTACCACCCCATCTATTAAATGGTCTTTAAAGCATGCCCCGCCCTCACTGATAATTATATCTTTTACCCCGTCATACGCCGCAAATCGTTTTATCATCCGATAGAAACTATCTGCGTTAATCTCCCACCCCATTGCTGTATGTGGCACTTTGCGAGTAATAGCAGATACTTCAGTAGCTTGTATATACGGAATCAAAGGATTAGCCTTTACCGTTAAAGCAAAATAGTTTTGAATCCCAATAAAATCGAAGTCGAATTTCATCCTTTCGGCATACTTCCAGGCTTTGTTATGAAAATGAATTCTATCCGTTAAATTAAATCCTTCAATATGCGGATATCCCATGCCTAGAGAAGGCTCTATAAACAAACGATTCAATAATAAATCCATTCTTTGTGCTGCTTGCACATCAGCCTCTTTATCTGAGTAAGGCATAATCTCACTACACGAAAAAGTAGTACCTATGTAGGCACCTTTTACTAAACTTCTAATAATTCTCCCCCCTTCTGCCTGTGCCATAGTTGCATTGTGTAAAGCTGGCAAAAAGTATTCAAGCCCCATTTTGCCGGGGGCATGCTTACCAATCATATAGCCAAGGGTGGTAAAGCCCATTGGTTCGTTTAGTACAATCCAGTTCTTTATTTTGTCGCCATATTCATCCATACATACTGTTACAAACCGGGTAAACCATTTCAGCATCAGATGGCTTGTCCAGCCGCCCTCTTTCTCTAGTTCTTGTGGCAAATCCCAATGATAGAGTGTTACAAAAGGAATTAACCCCAGTTCCAGACATTCATCAATTACTTTGTGATAGAAAGCTACTCCAGCTTTATTGATTCTTCCTGTCCCCTCCGGTAAAATCCTCGTCCAGGCAATAGAGAAACGAAAGACTTTAAAACCTAGTGCTTTTGCAAGAAGAATATCATCTTTGTAGCGATAATAAAATTCGCAAGCATGCGTTGGTTTGTCGCTATTTTTAATTTTACCCTGTCGTCTTGCAAAGGCATCCCATATCGAAAGCCCCTTTCCATCCACATTAAAAGCTCCCTCATTTTGTGGTGCTGCAATAGCAACGCCCCACAAAAAATCATTTCCAAAGTCATTTGCTTTCAATGGCATATCTATTTCCCTATTTGAAGCTATGAAAATAAGGGATAATGATGGATGAAATATAATTGAGTTTAGAAGATGTAGAATATTTAAGTACGTAATACGCAACATTTATGCGTGAAACTATATAGATTAGTTCAACTAAAACTACAAATTGAGATTATAAATCAACTAAATTCATTTCTATCATAGCGAGGATTAGTTTCACTCAAAATATAGTTTTTCTTATTTTTACACCCTATGGCAGAGATAAATCTGGATAATTGGGAAGATAAAAGTGCTGAACACACCAAACTATACAAGAACTTTCTGCAACGTGCAGATAAAAATAAAGTGCTAAAACAACTACCCAAACTTCACGAAGAAGCGTTTGCCAAAATAGATTGTCTGGATTGTGCTGCTTGCTGCAAGAATTATTCACCCCGTTTCAAGACGCCAGATATAAAACGAATAAGCAAGCATTTAAAACTAAAAGAAAGTGTTTTTATAGAAACTCATCTAACGCTTGATAACGATGGCGACTATGTTTCTAAAACAGCACCTTGTCCCTTTTTAGGTGAAGACAATTATTGTGGAATCTACGACCAACGTCCTGGCGATTGCCATCGTTTCCCTTACACTGATGAAGATGTATTGCTAAAGCGTCCTGTTATCACGCTTAAGAATGCAACATTCTGCCCCGCAGTTTACTATGTACTGGAAAAGTTAGTGGTTAATACAAAGTAATTAATAATACTAATGTTACCAACCACACTTACAATTAGAACGCGTATTTCAAAATTATACAAAGGAGTGCGTATACCATTGTCACCACAAAAATCCCCCTAGCTGTTTCATTCCGGTCTGTGTTGGTATAAATCGTAAACACTGCGCCATTAGCAATGAGTGATACTGTAATTACCCCCGAAAGAAAACTTTTTAGCGTAAACAATACTTCCAGAAAATTTATAAACTTAGCGCTTCTAAAGTTTATAAAATAAAAGCAAATGATACCTAACATCGGCGCAAGTACCCCGAGGACGATACCAAGTATAAAACTATCTTTCTTTAAAATCATATTATAAGTTCCAGGAAGTTTCTAATTCTTGTTTCAATTTATAATTTGTAAGGTCAAATTGTACAGGCACTACACTCACATAATTGTTTGCCAATGCCCATACATCTGTATCTTCTCCTTCATCAAAATTGATGAACTCGCCAGTAAGCCAATAGTAAGTCTTGTCATGAGGATCTTTCCTTTCCAAAAATTTCTCTTCATATTTGGCGTAAGCCTGACGGCAAACTTTTATTCCCTTCAACAACTCTAAAGGCACTGCAGGGAAATTTACATTTAGTAGAAGATGTTTATCAAAACTCTTTGCTAGCATCGCTTCTGCAATCTTTCTCACATACACTTTGGCCGCACTGAAGTCTGCCTCCATACTATAATCGAGAATAGAAAACCCTGCCGAAGGAATGCTTTCAATAGCCGCTTCCATTGCAGCACTCATTGTACCACTATAAATTACATTGATACTATGATTGGCTCCGTGATTGATACCGCTCAAACAAATATCTGGCTTGCGATGCAATATTTTATCTACTGCAAGTTTTACGCAATCTACAGGTGTACCACTACAGGTATATGCTTCGACCCCTTCTATCAAAAAGCTTTTTTGTAACCGAAGCGGATGACCAATTGTAATGGCATGACCCATACCACTCTGAGGTTTGTCTGGGGCTACTACCACTACCCTACCAAGGTCTTTAACTGCCTCTGCTAGTGCTTTGATACCAGGAGCTGCAATGCTATCATCATTTGTAATTAATATTACTGGTTCGTTCTTTTTTTCTTCTGCCATAAGGGGTGCAATATAATAATGATAGGATTATAAAAAATAAGTACATTCAATTTTGTAAATAATCCGACTTGAATAGAAGAAATTATACAAGCGAAAATTATTAATTTAATTCATTATAAATAATTCCCCTACTTTTGCGTCTCAATTAATATTTAAATTTTACAATGGACACAAAAATCACAGGAACTGTAAAGTTCTTCAACGAAGAAAAAGGGTTTGGTTTTATCAAGCATGATGATTCTAACAAAGAAACTTTTGTACATGCTAATGGTTTAATCGACCAAATCGAACAAAATGACAAAGTTCAGTTTGACGTACAGGAAGGTCGCAAGGGTTTGAATGCTGTTAACGTTAAACGTATAGTATAAAACTATTAAACTTCAAATTTAAAGGTCGTGATAATAATCACGACCTTTTTTTATGCTTGGAAATGAGCCTTGTGAACTATATATTTGCTTGAAACACACAATATGAGTACATTAACACAAAAACTAAAAGAGACTGTAGACTATATTAAAAAAGAATTCACCACAGAAGTTGGAGTTGGTATCATACTCGGGAGCGGATTAGGAAATTTTATTGATGAAGTAACTATCGAGAAGGAAATACCATACGCTGCTATACCCCATTTTCCTATTAGTACCGTAAAGGGACATGGAGGCAAGCTAATTTTTGGAACTTTAGACAATAAGAAAGTAATTGTTATGAGCGGTCGCTTTCACTTTTATGAGGGTTACGCTACCCAACAGGTCACTTACCCAATAAGGGTAATGAAACAATTGGGCATTCATACTGTTTTACTATCGAATGCGGCAGGTTCTGTGAATACCACGCATAAAGTTGGAGACCTAATGATAATAAACGATCACATAAGCTTTTTTACCCCCAATCCCTTGCTTGGTCCTAATGACGAAGAACTTGGCCCACGTTTCCCGGACATGACCGAACCTTATAGCAAAGAATTGATTAATAAAGCGATAGAGATTGCCAAAAAAGAAAACATTGAAGTGAAACAAGGGGTATATGTAGGCGTTACAGGTCCCACTTTCGAAACAAAGGCAGAATATCATTTAATAAAAGCAATTGGGGGAGATGTTGTAGGTATGAGTACCGTTCAGGAAACCATTGTTGCAATTCATGGAGGTATGCGCGTATTCGCAATGAGTGTAGTAACAGATTTAGGCATCAGAGAAGATGATAATGTTATCACCCATGAGGAAGTTTTACAAGCAGCCAAAGAAGCTGAACCAAAGTTCTCCTTAATATTTAAAGAGCTAGTGAAAGCGATTTAAGGCCTACTTGTTTCAGGTTACGCAATAGATTGCTTGAAACTGAAAATTAGAAGCCAGCATCTTGTAGCTTTTATTTCACCAACTTATCTAATGCAATTTTTAATTGGCTTTCTGGTAGTTGATAATCGTAGAATGCACGAAAATTGGTTGCATTGTTTATCATCAAACTCACGGGAATAGTGCCTTCCCAGCGTTTATCAATTTTAGGACAGAAATAATTGGGGTCAGCTTCCTCTAGCCATACTATTTGTGAAGTTATATTGTGTTTTTTAGCAAAAGCTAGGATTCCTTTCGGGAAATCGTCTGCATAGTCCAAACTTACCAATATTAAATTCACATTTTTACCTTTATAATTTGGCACAGTCTTTTCAAACCATGGCAACTCTTGCACACAGGGTCTGCACCAAGAAGCAAAGAAGTTGAAAACAACAGGTACTGAAGAGGTATCGGCCATATGGAGAACATCTATAATCTTTACCTTTTTTATTGTTTGACCAATTGAAAGATTGCTGATTAGCAGGAAAGCAATTGTAAAGACTACCAACTTTTTCATAGTTTTATATTAATTGTTGCAAGGTAAGGGATAAAAGTTGTTGCAAGTTACAAGCGCCTAGTTTCAAGTTACTAGTTGCTAGTATCCTGCAACAAGAAACCTGTATTCAAGATTTTATTTCAATCCCCATTCTTCTTTTAGTAAATCAAATTGTTCTGCGGGCATTGTTGATTGTTCGTAATGCCCTGCTTGTTTCTTTTGACGATAAGCTTCATAAATACTTACAGCACAAGCCACAGAAATATTCAAACTTTGTACCATACCTACTTGTGGAATAATAAAGTTACCATCGGCCAATGCCCTTGCCTTTTCACTTACGCCCTCCTGTTCATTACCAAAAACAAGTGCTACACTCTGTGTAAAATCTATATTGTATAACCCAATGGCATCTGAGGATAAGTGTGTAGTAAGGATGACGCTAAAATACTTCCTTAATACTTCAAAACATTCTTCTACACTTGTAAACTGATGTAATGTTACCCATTTCGATGCACTACTACCACTCCTGTAACCAAACTTCTTCAGATTGGGCTTACCTGTATTTATCAGATAAACATCCTGAATACCTACAGCATCTGCACTTCGCATTACAGCTGTAACGTTTCTTGGATCCTGCACATCTTCCAATACTATAGTCAGATTGCATTGTCTTTTATTTAATACAGTCTCCACTTTATTTTTACGCTCTTCTGTCATTTTATATTTGTTTACGATTGACCGATTACCGTTACCCATCTAAGGAAAGCGGCAAACGTATTATAAAAAAGTAGGCTCTACTCCCAACCCTGCTTTTCCAGCAATGGTTACTTTACCTGAATCATAATCTATCCCTCTTCCTAAATCTTCTGTTTGCAACAAAGGCCCGTCTATATCCACAAAATCCAGTTGCGGTAAGAAATTAGCAATGGCAGCCGAACCAATGGAGGTTTCATTCATACACCCCATCATTATTTTCAGGTTCAATTCCTTTGCATTGGCTATCATTCGGATGGCAGGAGTAATACCGCTACACTTTGTCAACTTAATATTAATACCATGAAAATAATCCTTGCATTGCGCTACATCCTTTTCAAAAACACAACTTTCATCTGCAAATAAAGGCAATACAGATTCATTAAACAATACTTTCATCCCTTCCCAGTTATCTTTAGCCAAAGGCTGCTCAACCAATTCTACCCCTAACTCTTTTAAAACAGGAATCTTAATCAATGCTTCCTCCAATGTCCATCCCGCATTGGCATCCACCCTAAAGATGGCATCTGTATGTTTGCGTAAAGCCTCTATAGTAGCTATATCATCGGGGGCACCCACTTTTATTTTATAGATTGGCCATGGCTTTGCCTGCATCTTTTCTATCATTGTTTCAACAGAATCAATACCAATGGTATAGTCGGTTAGTGGTGTGTTTACCCATTCTGTCTTCCATAGCTGATACAACAATTTGCCTTTCATCTTACCAAATAAATCCCAACAAGCCATATCCAAAGCAGACACCAAAAAGGGATTATTGGGTAATAGATGATGCAAATAGTGCCAGTAACGCTCGGGTTCGGTAAGGGCAAACTTCTCAATAAAGGGTTGCTTCTTTTGTATATCAGCCATCATTTCTTCGACTGTTATATGATAATAGGTAATGGCAGGAGCCTCGCCAAAACCAACATAATTACCCAGTTGTAATGCCACCACCAACGTTGGCTGGTGTGTTTTAGTTCGTCCACCAGAAATGGTGAAAGGATATTTAAATGGAATTTCCTTATGCCAATAGTAGAGTTTCATAAATGCAGTATAAGCTGCCAAAACTAGTGGGAAATTAGTTTTACGTTATACGTTTTAAGTAATACGTTCTAATTAGAAGGTATTGGGTAATGTTCATCTTCATAAACCTTTTTTTAAATTCTGCACATTCTTTAAATCTTTCCCTCAATTGAATCCGGTTTTAACTTCTTATCAAATTGCAAGTCTACTTAAGCTAATGAATATTCATCCTCTTCCTCTGATTTAATTAAACTTGTTTCCATAAAGTAAAAACAGAGCTATAGTTTGTAAACAACTGCATTCATTTTTATTTAATCCTCTTTACTTTGCAGTAATGAACAACAATATAGAACAATCCTCATTTAAGGACGGAGACATTACCATCCTCGCCATCGAATCTTCATGCGATGATACTAGTGCTTCCATTTGTATAGGTGGCGTGATTAAATCGAACATTATTGCTGGTCAGAAAGTGCACGCCAAATATGGTGGTGTTGTGCCAGAGCTTGCAAGTCGTGCCCACATTCAAAACATCATCCCAACGGTACACGAAGCCCTTGAAAAAGCATCTACCTCCTTGCACGACCTTACTGCCATTGCATTTACACAAGCACCGGGATTAATTGGAAGCCTTTTGGTGGGTGTTCAGTTCGCAAAAAGCACCGCCTTGGCATTAAATAAACCACTCATTGCCGTGCACCACATGCAAGCGCATGTATTGGCAAACCTTATTGATATTGACAACCGCCCTTCCTTTCCATTTTTATGCCTTACGGTTAGTGGAGGACACACACAAATTGTAATAGCAAGATCTCCATTGGAACTAGAAGTACTTGGTGAAACAATTGACGATGCTGCAGGAGAAGCCTTTGATAAATGTGCTAAATTACTCGGTTTGCCATACCCAGGCGGACCATTGGTGGACAAATATGCTAAAGAAGGTAATCCATTGGCATTTAAGTTTGCCGAACCTCAAATGCCCGACTTACAGTTTAGCTTTAGCGGATTAAAGACATCGGTATTATACTTCTTACAGAAACAGGACACAGGGTTTATTGAAAATAACTTACCTGATTTATGCGCCTCCATCCAACATACAATTATTAATATCCTGCTCAAGAAACTTAATAAAGCTGTATTGCATACAGGCATAAAACAGGTGTGCATTGCAGGTGGCGTAAGTGCAAATAGTGGCTTACGAACAGGCTTGCAAGAGATGGGTAAAAAGTATGGATGGAAAACTTTTATCCCTGCTTTCCAGTATTGTACCGACAATGCCGCCATGATTGCAATTACAGCACATTACAAATATCTAGCGGGGCAATTTGCTGGTTTACAAGCTAGCCCAAGCGCAAGGGCGGAATGGTAAAGCTAGTTTACTAAGTTGAATCATTATTTCAAGAGAGTCAATCAGGCAGGGCAAACGCATCTAAATTTAATTTATTGAAAAGTTGTTGCAAGATTGAATAAATGTCGCTTTTAGAATCTTTTTGCCTCAAAGCCGGCAGGCTTCGTACTTATAACGCCACTGCGGTTAACCCTTTGAGAAAAATAT
>CAISCV010000222.1 GCA_903883945.1 uncultured Chitinophagaceae bacterium
ATCAACAAGTTCATCAAGTATTTAAACCCTATGTGAAATCAAAAAAATTTCATCATATTATTGCTTACTATCCTTTTGAGTGAAATAAGGTTTTCAAATGGGAAATTTTGGCATTTCAAATGGGAAAAAAAAAACGTTACTTCAAATGGGAAATTTTGGCATTTCAAATGGGAAAATGAAAAAAACGTTATAAGAAACCCTAAACCATTCTTACCTATGCGATACAGTCAGAAACTGCCCAAGGTGTGTATGCTTAGACCCAAAGATAACTTTCATATACCTCAAAAAAATAAAAAGTCAAGAAACCTACATTAAAAAAATATATTTTAAGCCGGTTTAATTTTTTTTAAACCGGCGCCGCTACAAGTATATTTAACCTATGGATTAAACTGTACTAGTGATAAAATAATATAATAATTAAATCTAAAGTTTGGTGATTCTGTAAATGAATAAACAATTATGAATTGTTTATCATCACAGAATCCAAATTGAAGGCTAAGAAATAGTCTACTATAAATATACTTCCAACGCACCCCCCTAAAATGAATACGTTAGTTTATGAAATTTTACTTAGAAGGATGTTTTTAGTATTGCTTGATGCATGAAAACATATTTTAGTATCTTTAGTAGAAGAAATAACTTTTGTTTCACCAGATTGTAAAATCTCTTTAAAAAATAAATTATGATTTCCTAAGAGATTATCTCGATGCTTGAGAAAAGATCTTGGTTCCAGAGGTTTTGTTAGCATATCAGATATCATATCTTCAGTATTAAGGTAAGTAACAGAGACTTGTTGGTTAGCAATCATTTCGCGGATATAGTGGAAACGAATATCAATATGTTTTGTACGACCTTTGTCATTACCATTGTATACCATATGAATAGTAGATTTGTTGTCTTCGTGAATAACAGATGGTGTGTCTTGTATAAAGCCAAGTTCATTGAGAAATTGTCTACCCCAAGCAACTAATTTAGAAGCTTCACAAAGTGCGAGATATTCAGCTTCTGTAGATGAGAGGGCAACACATTGAGCCTTTTTTGAGATTGTGTGAAAAGATGCATCCTTAGGACTAAGATGTAGAGTAATACCATAATGAGATTTACGATCCTCATGACAAGCGAATGACGCATCTACAGTGGCTAACAAGTTAATTGATCCATCATCACCATGAAAAGTTAGACTTAAATCTTTAGTACCTGCAATGTAACTAATAATCCTATCTACTGCAGTCATATCCGCAATTGTAGGGTGTTGCATGTGACGTGCACATTGTCCGATAGCAAATGCAATGTCAGGACGAGTATGTACAGCTAGATACATAAGAGATCCTACTTTGGACATGTATTCAGTGGTTAATAGAGGTGATAATAAAGAAATTTCAGTTGTGTTGATTTTGGATTTATAGGGATGACATGTCATTGGTGTATTAGGGTGTATTCCTTTAGATAAGTGTGGATATTTGGCAAGAAGTTCAGATATATAACCAGGTTGTGATAATGAGATAGTTTTTGCGTCCTGATTACGAGTAATAGACATTCCTAAATAAGTTGAGAGAGGATTGTTGATTGATAGTTCAAAAGTTTTACTTATGTCGTTGTTAAATTGATCAATTAATGATTGGTTTGAGGCTGCGACTAGAACATCATCGACGTGTAAGGCTAAAATTATTTTACCAGAATCTGTTTGCTTGTGATATACACAATTGTCAGAAATAATTTGAGAAAATCCAATTTTGATTAATTCTTTATGTAAAGTGTTGCGCCATTCATGTGCAGCTTGTTTAAGACCATATAGACATTTATTTAATTTAACATATTCAGGAATACCATATTTAGGATCAAGACCTTTAGGACGTTTTAGATAAACTTCTTCTGTCATTTTAGAATATAAAAATGCAGTTTTTATATCGATTGATTCCATGACTAAATCTTGTTTTGCTGCGATTGAGAATAACATGTTAACCGATTTAGTACTAACCGTATCAGCAAAAGTATCATTGTACGTATCCCAACCTTGTAAATCACCCCTGGCAACAAGTCGACATTTATATTTTTTGATGGTGCCGTCGGGATTCTTGCGGATGTCAAAAACTAATTGAGAAGGTACGATTTTGGATTTTGGTATTTGTGAAAAGTCAAAATCGATGTCGGAAAATGTTTCATTATCTTTTAAGGCAGTTATTTCATCGATGATGGATTGAATCCATTTGTCTTTATGTTCATCAGTCATATTATCGATGTCAGCTGTAGTTTTAGGGAGATATAGATTCTTCGCTTCAAATAATTCATTAAGATAGTGTATTTTTTCTTTAAGATAATGAACATTGTTGTTGTTTCGGGCAAGATACGCAAATTTAAGTTGTTTTGCTTTATATTTATTGGCATTGTATTCTAATTGTCGCTGAGCAACACTTCGTAAATCATATTTATGAGTAGGAATTGTAGATGGTAGTGGAACGGATGTTTTGGTAGACTTGATGTCGAACATTGCTTCTTTGATGCGTTGTTTACGAGGTTTGGATTGTTTAAGCTGGGGAGGTGCTTTAGTAGTTGTTGGTTGTGTAGCACGTTTAGGGATTTGTGAATTAATACCTTGGTTCTGCTGTTGTAGTTCAGGATATAAATTGGGTGGTGGATCAGTGTCGTCAAGTGTATGGTCAGATGTTGGCGTAGGTGTAGACTTTAATTGCTCTAGTTTGTTTAAGACAGTATCAAGAGATGGAGATTTTTTGTATATCTTAGTTCCAGGAATAAAATGGCGATATGGGACATGATCTACTTTGGGTTGTGGTCGTTGATTTTGTCTCCGTTTAGGTTTGGATGGTGGTATTGGCGGTTTTACTGATTTATTTTCATGTTGAGTCTTTTCATGTTGAATCTTTGCATCTGTATATAGTTGGAATTGTGAACTTGATGATTTCGGAGAGATATTGGACAATTTAATAATGTGTTGTTTTGGTTGAGCTACATCAGATGTAGTGACAACACCTACTTGCATCAAATTCAATTTATTGCGTTGCTTAGGAGTCATTGGAAGCGTTGGTGATAGCTTTGGTTGAGGTTGTCGTTTAATGATAGGCTGTCTAAGTGTTTCCATGGCATCGTTAAAAACTTTTTCGTCAGCCTGAAGTTGTTGTTGTTGTCTACCACGTTGTTGTTTACGTTTTTGTGTTTTTGATTTAGGAGGAGAAGTGCTGATATTGGTAGACAAGAGAACATCTTCTGTGGAAGGTGATGTAGCTGATAGATCAAGATGGATTGGTTCGGACGTAGGGATTGGACTTGATTGTGTAAGGTTGTTTTCGGTAGTTGAAGAAGAAGATGCAGGTTTTATCACAGTATCAGAAAGGTCAAGTTGTAACTGCGTTATTGCGGGATCGACAAAATTAACATGGTGCGGTTCTGGAGTAGGATGTTCTACTTCAACTGGAGGAGACGGCGGGGGTAAACATGAAGTAATATGTGATTCCAAAGCAACTATATGTGAAGGAAGATCAGTACGAGTGATAACTTGAAAGCTACGTCGATGAATAACTGCCATTGTCTTAGGATCCAGTAATAGTGCTTGACTGTGATTGTAACTGTTAGTTGAGACTCCAAGAAAATGAGTGAGCCAACCTCTAGCCTCTAGATGCACTCTATCTTCGGCAGGCTGATGGGCAAAAACTTTTGTCCAGAAAGGAATTATTGGAGTTATGTGAAAATCGAATTTCCTATGATAGAATAATTCGTAAGGAGAAGTAGTAGGAGAGTGTTTAGAAGGAATTAGTGATGATATGAATGCTATGTGAATAGCAAGGTATCCCTACGAAGCTGTTGGGATGGTTGAATCATAATAAACCTTGAGCATGGCATCTTCGATAGTGGAATTGAGTCTTTCGATTTCAGCCATTTTATTGTGTTCACCTGGTGGTGCAACATCAATACCCATGTGATTATGTTCGGCGGTGAGAAAATAATCTCTAATGGGCTTTATATTGAATTGATGATCGATGACACAATGGTCATAGCGATGGTTATACTGATTGGCGTTGGAAAAGAAATGCTTAAGGATCCATAATAGGCTTTCGCCATCATTGGTGTTGTTGGTAGGGTAGCTGAAATGCTTACCCGTTTTTAAGCATAGGATATTCACCATTTGGCGACATCCACTAAATGTTTTTGCGAGAGGAACGAATTTATTGTTGTATGGGCCTAGAATATCAATAATCACAGTTGCGGCGGGAAAGCGCTTTGTCGACGAAAAGAATTTACTCCAAGGGGGACAATGAGAAGGAGGGTCAGTGGATGAAGATGGAGAAGTGGAACGGCCAGGGCGTTTCTTCATAGCACTGGCGATAGCTGCATGGTTGTATGGAAAGTGAGCTCGTACAGCAGCAGGAGTCACCGTAGGTGGTAATCCTTTATGCACACCAGGGGCAACAACACGAGCCAACGATTCAGCGTTTCGAAAAAGGAAGCACTGTGTAAGGTAAGGTATGAATTCCTTAGGCCCATGTTGACATCGTAATGTTGATTGAGTAATAGCTGTGAATGAATAATTAGAAGGTGGGCGAAGTGCTTTCATTTCATGCAAAGTATACCGTTTATGGGTTAAAACCGGTTGAGCAAGATCTTTTAAATTGCCGATATATAAATTATCTTTGGTTAATGGAGCAATCGCAATGATATCAGATTGTTTAATTAAATTACTTATGCTATGAACTAGGCTATCACTACTTCTAACTATTACTAATTCCTTATCATTTCCAATAAAAACATTTCCATCTTTAGCAACCAATGACATCGGAGCCAAAGAAATTGCTAAATCTTCAATGAGATCTACAGGATAATTAGGTTTATTAGTAATAGTACCGGAATATGATGAAGATAACGAACCTCCAATACCGTTTGTAACAGATAGAGTAGGCTTGCCATCTTGAATCATTTCCCTATTAGAAGTTAAAAATATGTTAGCACCAGAATCAAAGGCAGTAGGAATATAATCAGAAGAAGTAGTAGGTAAACAAACAGACGATAAAGGTTTTATAGTAGGAAAGGCGAGTTGACTACCATGATAAAATAATGAAGATGGATAGTGTGGATTATCAACAAAATCAGAAGTGAAAGATGATAATGGTATTGAAGAAGTAAGGTTTGATGATAAATCAGCTGGAATACCTGTATAGATTGAAAACTTGCCCGAAGGAGGCAATTTGAAAATACTATCTGGGATCACTTGAGATGATTTGCGAAAAGAGATATCGAGATCAACGGCGACATCTTTTACCAACGCGATGAATGAGCGCGGTGATTGGATGCGCGAGGAAGCATAAATGGAGGCATGAAATTGCATGCCGTAATCCGATAAGACAAAGGAAATCTTGTTGGCTTTAGCAGTTTCGTAGGCATGTTTAACCGCATTGAAGAAAATTGTGTTGGTTGGGTTTAAACCCTCCAGAACGGCTTCCAAAAGGACAGGGAGAGTTGGAAGATGTGAAACATAATCCAATTCCCGCCAAACGCCAATGCATAATTCAATGAATTCAGCGAAACGAAGGTATTCGAGAACGCTAACCATATCTATTGGACAGTCCTTTATAAATTGTGGGACTTGTTGATGTTTAAATTGGGCAATAAGTGGAATAGCCACTGATGGGAGAATTGACAGTTGCTGTATGAGAATTTGAAAAATTTCTGCATCAGTCATGTTGTGATACGACTTGTTGAAAAAATTGCGTAATGTTGTGAACACCACCGGACCGATGTAGGTTGACAGCGACCGTGATTTTACCATGTTCGCATGCCACACTGGTACTTGATAGATGCGAGCGTCGAAAAATTTGAATAGATTGACTAGATCATGTGAATTATATAATGGAATTGGAAGTTGTTCCCCCGAGACATGAGTGTCAAAAGGGGGAAAGGTGGTGGGGTCAAATGGAATGACCTCATCATTCTGAGGGACACAAGCAGTTATAATTGTAGCACATAGAGTGACTGATTGATTGGTAGTTGAAATTGATATGGCAGTACGTGGACGTACGCCAGAAGTTGAAGAAATTCGAATAGCTGCGGTCGATTTTTGATTGGTTAGACCAGTTGGATGAGTATTCAAATCACTCATGTTTAATGCTGGAGAGGTAGAAGCAGCACTCGAAGTGGTAGAATAAGATACAGAATGATTAGTAGACGATAAATTATTGAGCTTTTCAAATAATTCGGTTTGTTTGTCGAGTAGTTGCAGTAACTTGTCACGTAAATCGTCGTGACCAAAGTGGAGGGCCGTGAACTCCTTCTC
>CAISCV010000223.1 GCA_903883945.1 uncultured Chitinophagaceae bacterium
AGTACATTCAATGATAGACATCCATTGCATTCTGCTGTTTGTTCTAATAAATTTATCGGTAAATAAACGGTTAGCTTGGGTCAAAGTTAGATTACAAGCAACATTTCTTTATTTCGGCCCACAAATCACGATAGCATTTGGCGGCATAACTACTTTTGGCAAAGGTCTCCAAAGGTGCTTCATTCATACCCATTTTTTCAATATCGCTGAGGTAGGGGATGAAGTTTTTAAAGAATTGGGTGTTCTGAAAAAAGAAGCCCATGGTCTCGTGGTGCAGGTTCTTTCTACTATCAACCATATTAAAGAAACACCTTATTTTGCTTTTGTCAAAGTCATGTTCTGTAAAGTAATTGGCTACTGTTTCATAAGAACGGATGGAAAGCGTAGTCGGAATATTGGGCAACAATACCCAGTTGACGGCATTAAAGATATTATCGTGCAATAGGGATATACCAGGAGGAGAATCTATAATAACCATATAAAAAGCATCTTTCAGGGAGGAAAGCAATGCGGTCAAACGCTTCTTGCTTTGCTTGCCTTCACTCAACAAAACATCGGCATGGCGTGCCGACAAATCGGAGGGGATAACATATAAGTTCTTATACAGGGTGGGCTGTATGGTTTCACTCAAATCTAAGTCTCCCTTCAATACTTTCTTCGATTCATTCTTTACGGTGGTGCTTACACCCAAGTAAAAAGAAGTAGAGCCTTGCGGGTCTAAATCCCATATTAGTGTCTTGTACCCTTCTTGGGCTGCCAGATAAGCCAGATTGATGGCAGAAGTAGTTTTGCCAACGCCGCCCTTTAGGTTATAAAATGCTATCGTTACCATACCGATAAAAATACGGTATCCATTTTACATTATCCTTAAAACTTTCATAAAATATCACTGTTAAAAACTTCAACTTCTAATTGAATACAAGGGAGTGGGATTACAATTGCTAAAATTATAATAGTACAGTATGCTCTAGCGTAACACCATCTGTCTGTCGGCATCTAATCTTACCAGAATAAAAAGCAAAATTGTGAAACTCAAAAGTGAGGAACCGCCATAGCTAATAAGGGGCAGCGTAATACCAATAATGGGAAACAACCCAATAGTCATACAAACATTCACGACGATATGAAAAAACAAAATACAGGCTACACAATAGGCATATACCCTACTGAAGGTACTTCGTTGCTTCTCGGCTGTATTAATGATACGTAACAATAAAAACAGATACAACCCCAGAAAAACCCCGCAGCCTGCTAGCCCGAATGCCTCGCCTATACTGGTAAAAATAAAATCGGTGTGTTGCTCGGGAACATATTTACCACGTGTTTGTGTGCCTTTAAGGAATCCTTTTCCTATTAATCCACCCGAACCAATGGCAATTTTGCTCTGGCGAACGTTGTAATCATCGGGCTTTTTGGCGGCTTTCTCTTTGTCGGCCACTCTTCTCAAAGCACTTCTGTTCTGGCTACAGTCATAATCTTTACCCACCATACTAAAAATACGGGTACTTTGATAGCACTGAAAAACATTGTTAAATATATAGGGAACTGCAAAACGCTGAACGCCCACACAAAGCGCCCACACAATAAGAATGGTTGCCAACAGGTTTCTGTTTCGTTTCCTTGCTCGCCGGGTGAAATAGATGGTTGCCCCGGCAATAACCGTAAGTACAATGGCCAATGTATTGGGTTCTACCACCAAGGTAGCAATAACTAAGGCAGCAAATGAGAACCCAATAATCAACAAACCCGGTGGCAATCCTTCGCGATACATTACAATAAAAAAAGAAAAGTACACCAAAGCCAATCCGGTTTCGTTTTGTAATACCGACAATACTGCGGGAGCAAGGGAAATACAACCCCCGATTATCTGAGAACGTAATTTGGAGAAATCGGTTTCCTGTCGCGATAAAAACTTAGCCAATGCCAAGGAGGTAAATATCTTACAAATTTCGGCAGGCTGCAGATTAAAACCTCCCCCAAGGGGTATCCAACTCTTAGATCCGTTGATGCTTTTGCCAATTACGAACGTAGCAAGCATCAGGAAGATACCAAAGGTGTACATCAGATTGGCAAAAGCGGTAAATAGTTTACTGTCCGCAAGCAGGATGAACATCGCCAATACCACACAGATGCTGCTGAACATCAGTTGCTTGCTATAATTGGTTTTGCCTCCAACAAAGGATTGCATAATATTGATACCGGGTTTATATTCAACCATAAAAATACACAATACCCCGATAGCTACCAAGGCGGCATAAACCCATACGATAACCCAATCTATACCGGGTGAAATCTGATTGTTATTTCTAGGTGTACTTGTAGCCATAGCAGATTATCCCTTATTGGTTTTCTTGTTTGGAATATTTTTTCTTTCATCAGTTAAGATAGCCGCATTCGAATAAGCCACCGCCTTTCTACCTGTATCTTTTGCCGGCTTGTGTTTCAGTTGTTTGGGCGTAGAGTCCTCACTAGTCGTATCTATCTTTATCTCTTCTTCTATGGTATCGTCATCTTCCTTTATCTTTTGTTGAAGCAACAATTGTTTTGCCTGTTTAATAGAATCAATCCTTGCCATTGCTTGTCGCATCATCGGAGGAATCAAATTCTTCTTGGCCAGTTCTTCCACCCTCGCTTTTCTGTCTGGCTCCACAATAGAGTCTTTTAAATATTTTTCTATCAGCAAACTGGCTATAGGGGCAGATGATTCCGCACCGAAGCCTGCATTTTCGCAGATCATAGCAATCGCAATCTTCGGGTTGTCTCTAGGTGCAAAAGCACCAAAGAAAGCGTGGTCTTTCTGTTTGGTCATCACACCATTTACTTTAGCAGAATTCTGTACGGTACCTGTCTTACCACAAACAACTACCCCTGGCACCTGGGCTGCTGCACCTGTACCAAACTCCATTACTGCCTGCATCCCATCTTGCACCACCTGAAAAACGCTATCGGGCACATCTTTGGTATAGTGTTTTACTTTAAAGGTATCCAATATACCATCATCGTCGCCGCCTTCAATAGAATCTACGAGGTGTGGCGTATAATAGTACCCCCTGTTGGCGATGGTAGCCATTACGTTGGCCAACTGCACAATAGTTGTTTGTACCTCACCCTGACCAATAGAATTGGATATGATATTACACGAATTCCAATTGCGACCAAATATCTTTCGGTAATAGGATGATATAGGCAGGTTCCCATTCTTTTCAGACGGCACATCTACCCCCAATCTTTTTCCTAAACCAAAGGAATAGGCATACTGGTTGAAGGTTTTCAAGCCACTATCTGCACCCCCAAACTTCTCTTGATCGAGGGTTCTTTTATAAACGGTCGCAAAGAAGGTATTACAGCTATGGGCGATGCCCTCTTTAAAATCGAAATAGCCAGGATCCAAGCATTTGGGTTTTCCATTACCACAACCATAGAAGGCGCCCGAGCATCCGATGCGGGTGTGGGCATTAATAACGCCTTCCGTTAACCCAATGATACCAACTATAGTTTTAAAAGTAGACCCCGGGGAGTATTTACTGCTTACGGTTCTGTTAATCAGGGGTAACCTTGGGTCTAGTGCAAGCTCACCGTAGTGTCGGCGTCGTTGTCCGCCTGTGAGGTAGTTGGGGTCGTAGGTGGGTGCACTTACCATACACAAGATGCCCCCCGTTTTGGGGTCGATGGCTACAATACTACCCACTTTGTTGGTCATTAGTTTCTCGCCAAGCTTCTGCAATTCAACATCGAGGCTAAGGTGTAGGTTTTTACCTGCAACAGCTGCGGTATCATAATTACCATTCTCAAAGGGTCCTTGAATACGGCTCTTATTATCCCGGATAAAACGTTTTACCCCCCGTTCTCCCATCAATACCCGTTCATAAGAACGTTCCAGCCCTGTAATACCTGCATAATCACCGTTTTCGTAGCCTTCATCTTCGTGTTTTCGTAAAAAACTCGAGTCAACTTCAGCAATATAGCCCAACACATTGGCGGCAACACCAAATGGATAGGTACGTGCCGAACGTTCGCTGAGTATAAAGCCGGGAAACTTGTACATATTCTCGTTGAGACGTGCATACATTTCGGGGGAGAGCAGGGGTTCGAACACACTTGGTCGTACGGTGCCGTTCTTGTACCCAATTTCCTTCATACGGCGCTTGAACTCGATGGTGTCTATCTCCATCAGGTTACAAAGACTAAGTGTATCAATACCTTTTGCTTCGATAGGCGTTACCACGAGGTCGTACATGATGGTGTTTTCGAGAATACTCTTACCATTTCTGTCGTAGATGATGCCCCTATCGGGATAAATTATTTTGCGGTAGATGGCATTGTTTTCTGCTGCTAGTTTATACTTAGCAGAAAACACCTGCAGGTTCACCAACTGACCTATTATGACCAGAAACACGAACCCAAACGCTATTTGTATGATACCACTCCGACTTTGATTGAATACAGACATAAGTTGCCACGTGAAAGAATGCGTAAAAATAACCAACGGCAAATAGTAATGGATAATCAGTTATCAACAGTTTGTTATTGTTTGATGGATGGCGGTTCACTAGTTGAAATTTTGTTGCTCGAACCCAGTGCAACGTCATTTCGACGATAGGAGAAATCCAATTGTGACTAACGAAGTACTTCTCCTATCAAAAATTGCGGATAGGGTTTCATTAGATTTCTCGTGCCTCGAAATGACGGCTAGATGATGTTATAGATGAAAGCAAAAAATAAAACAGTTTCCAATCATTTGTTTAACAATATAAACTAGTCAATAACCACTCATCAACTACAGTTTTACGAAGCCCACTTTTTTAGTAGTTTTCGTAAAAACAAAGCCTTTACAAACAAATGTAAGTTGTTTGTTGTGGGGAGGACTACCTAAATGTGAGATAGTGAATAAATGTTTTGTTGAGGGAGGAATAATTAAGATTTTACACCAAAACAAGTTAGTAGATAGCAGATAGTAGTTATTAGATCGTAAAGGTTAGTGGTTTATACTACTAACTAAGCTCTATTTTCAATCACTACTAACTATTATCTACTATCTAATAACTACAAACTCATACTTCTCTACAGTAGCTGTACCCTATAATTTGCAGTATCGCCCGACAAACTCGTTACATTCAAATAGCGGTGAAGTGCAAAGTTGGTAACACCAAATCCACTGATGCTAATCGTTTGCTTGATATTGGCATTCATGACTATCTCTATGCTA
>CAISCV010000224.1 GCA_903883945.1 uncultured Chitinophagaceae bacterium
ATATTTACTTTATTAGCTAAAGCCTTGCTGTATGTCAAATAATTTTTATTTGATTTCTTATTGTCAAAGCCATGTTTCAGCTTGGTGTATTCTCCATAAGTCTGTTCTAAGAAAGCAGGTTTACTATCATTGCTCAACAAACTTCCTGCAACAGTCACACTACGGCTAGCATCCAACACGTGGATAACACCATTGCTATATTCTGGTGCAATCTTTACTGCAGTGTGCATACGACTTGTAGTTGCACCACCAATCAATAACGGTTGTTTCATTCCCCGACGCTTCATTTCTTTAGCAACGTGTACCATTTCATCCAGTGAAGGGGTAATCAATCCACTCAATCCAATAATGTCTACCTTATGCTGGATGGCGGCATCTAATATTTTATCAGTAGGCACCATTACGCCCAAATCAATAATATCATAACCATTACATCCAAGTACAACCCCAACAATGTTTTTGCCAATATCATGCACATCCCCCTTTACGGTAGCCAATAATATCTTGGCAGCACCTGCACCTTCCTGATTAATAGTTCCGGCAGCAATATGAGCCAAACGACGCTCTTCCTTTTCAGCTTCAATATATGGTGTTAAAACAGCAACACTTTTCTTCATTACACGAGCGCTCTTTACTACCTGTGGCAAGAACATTTTACCCGCTCCAAATAAGTCACCCACAAAATTCATCCCATCCATTAAAGGACCTTCAATTACATCTAAAGGCTTAGGATATTTCAATCTAGCTTCTTCTGTATCTGCATCAATATACTCAGTAATACCATTCACAAGAGCATGTTTAAGTCTTTCTTCTACAGAGGTATCACGCCACTTTTCATCACGTTCCTGAACTTTACCTTTCGCTTTAACTGTCTCTGCAAAAGCAATCAGCTTCTCTGTTGCTTCGTTGTTATCGTTATTTCTATTAAGGATTACATCTTCGCAAAGCTCCTTCAATGCTGGTTCAATTTCATCATAAACTACCAACTGGCCTGCATTTACAATACCCATATCCATACCTGCCTTGATAGCATGGTATAAGAAAACTGAGTGCATGGTTTCGCGCACATGTTCATTGCCCCGGAAAGAGAAGGAAAGGTTACTTACCCCCCCACTAATCTTAACCAAAGGATGTCTTTTCTTGATAATACGTGTGGCTTCAATGAAATCTACGCCATAGTTGTTGTGTTCTTCTAACCCTGTAGCAATGGCAAATACATTAATATCGAAGATGATATCCTGTGGGTCGAAGCCAACTTGTTCGGTTAATATCTTGTAGGCTCTTTCGGAAATCTCTACTTTGCGTTCTAGGGTATCAGCCTGTCCTTTTTCATCAAATGCCATTACAATAACCGCAGCACCATAGGCTTTACAAATAAAGGCTTGCTCTATAAACTTCTCCTCCCCTTCTTTCATGGAGATGGAGTTTACAATGCAACGTCCTTGAATACATTTCAATCCCGCCTCAATAATCTCGAACTTAGAGCTATCTACCATGATAGGTATCTTAGCGATATCGGGTTCACTTTGCAACAAGTTGATGAAAGTGGTCATAGCATTAACACCATCCAACAAGGCATCATCCATATTTACATCCAATATCTGTGCACCGTTCTCTACTTGTTGGCGTGCAACAGAAAGTGCTTCTTCGTATTGATTATTCAAGATAAGTCTGGCAAACTTCTTACTACCCGTAACGTTGGTACGTTCTCCGACGTTTACAAAGTTTGTCTCAGGACGAATAACCAAAGGCTCTAAACCACTTAATCTCAAATAAGGTTTTATCGTTGTACTCATTTTATATATTTAACAACAAGGGACATAAAGTTTACACTAAGCCCACAAAGTATTTTCTGAATATTTTTTAATGCCAAAATTTTAAATAACCAAAAGAAAAACAAAGTAATTATAATGGGTCTAAATTCTATTTTCTTAACCACAAAGTGCACTAAGGTTTTCACAAAGGACACTAAGAAAGGTTGATTATTCTACAGATAGCCATTAATAACTCTTTTCACTCCATCTTTAATAATAAAGAATTAAAGTTTATCAACAAACCTAGTTTGCATCTTGACATCTTTAAATAAGTCACAATTTGTGCAAAATGTATGTCTGTTAAAGATTCCACCGCCTTCAATTCAATTATTAGTTTATTCTAAATTATTATATCAACTCTATATCCAATATCTAAGTTTATAGCTTCATAAATCAAGGGCAAGGGCTTTTGTCTTTCAAAATCTATCCTATTTTTTAATAATTCATAACATAAACATTCTTCATAAGCACTTTCTAGTAAGCCCGGACCTAATGCTCTATGTATTTTTAGTCCACATTCAAACACAACTTTTGCAATCTCATTTTCGGTCATCATTTTAATATTACAAAGGTCTATGCCTTTCATTATGAACTTAGTGTCCTTTGTGAAAACCTTAGTGCACTTTGTGGTTAAACCAATTCGGACTCCAAAACAGGCAATCTTCTTGGCTCTATTGTTCTTACGTGGTCTGCAATGTGTTTGATGTGATCAGGAGTAGTACCACAGCAACCACCCACTATATTTACCCATCCATTCTGTGCCCACTCTTCTATAAAATGCGCTGTTTGATGTGGCTGTTCATCATATTCCCCCATTGCATTTGGCAAGCCCGCATTAGGATAGGAAGATGTGTAGCAAGAAGCGATGCCACTCAATTCCTCAATATGTCCACGCATTTCTTGCGCCCCTAAGGCACAGTTCAGCCCAATACTTAATGGATTCGCATGTTTCACGGAAATGTAAAACGCTTCCAAAGTTTGTCCCGAAAGAGTCCGTCCACTTGCATCGGTGATGGTGCCACTAATCATAATGGGCAATTCACCCCCATCCCCTAAAGGAGCGTTTCGGAAGAATTGCTTAATGGCAAAGATGGCTGCCTTCGCGTTGAGGGTGTCGAAAATTGTTTCTACCAATAAAACATCTACACCACCTTCTGCTAGTCCTTTTATCTGTTCGGTATAAGCAGCAACCACTTCATCAAAAGTTACTGCTCGATAACCGGGATTATTCACATCGGGAGACAGACTTAATGTTTTATTTAATGGCCCGATTGCACCTGCCACAAACTTGGGCTTGGTATCTTCTGGATGCAATATTTTGTATTGCTCTATTGCTTTACGGGAGCATTGAGCAGATGCAACATTCATTTCATAGGCTATTGCCTGCATATCATAATCGGCTTGTGCAATAACAGTACTGCTAAAAGTGTTGGTTTCTACGATGTCTGCACCTGCTTCTAAATATAACAAATGTATCCCTACAATAACATCAGGCTTGGTAATGCTTAATAAGTCGTTGTTCCCCTTTACATCCAGATGCCAATCTTTAAACCGTTCTCCTCTATAATCAGCTTCCTCAAGTTTATGTCGCTGAATCATAGTACCCATAGCACCATCAATTACCAATATCCTTTTCTCTAGTTCCTCGTGTATTAAACTCATATCATCTAAGATTAACGTTAATTAAAAAAATGCCACAAAGGCACAAAGGAGCACAAATAAAAATAAACTAATTGATTTATATAAACGAAAAAGAGAAAAAGAAGAAAACAAACGTTTCTTTTTCTCTTTTTGTGATTCCTTTCTTTGTAGTGTTACTTTAAGCTGTAGTGTCTTTGTGGCAATACCCCTAATCGTACTTGGCAGCTACTTTTATCTCAATATTATTAGAGATCACTGTGCCAATATCCTTCCCTGTAATGCCAAATTCCTGTAGTTTAATTTTGAAACTACTCTCTGCACTAACAATATGCTTCTCAACTAAAATCAGTCCAGCAGCTTTAACAGGTTTAGTAATACCTTTTATAGTTAGGTCTCCACTTACCATAACAGGATAAGCACCATCTTTTTCTAATTCAACAGTTGACATCCCATTAATCGTTCCTTTAAACTCTGCTTTTGGAAACTTATCACTTTCCATGTACTCTTTGCCATTGAAATGTTCTTGCATCATAGCATTCTCAAAAACAAAGCCTTTCATTAATAAGCTGAACATTAATTGTCCCGTTTTGCCAGTAAATTTACTTTGAACCTGATTATTAACAGCATCAATATCTTCAGCAGCAGTAGAAGAAGAAAACTTTATTTGAGCAGTCCTGGTGGAATACACTTTTTGAGCATAAGACAAGGTTCCCACCAACAAAAACAGTAACCCAAATAATATTTTCTTTTTCATTCTTATTGTTTTACGACTATTCCGTCATTAATAACTACATCACTTAAAAAACCTGTTACAACACCTCTGATAGTAATAGTGGCACCACCCTTCACTTCTAATTGCTTGTCCCCTCTTAATGTAACAAATACATTCGAGAAACTATCATCACTCTTTAAGGTAACCGTTGGTTTGCCAGTTTGATCTTTCTTAGCTTCTACTACTTCTCCACTTATTTCAGCCACTTTATTCAAATACTTGGTGTTAGAAGTAGACTCATTTGTTTGAAATTCTTTTACTATATCTTTTGCACTTACTACAATTGCCTCCTCACTTGCAATATCTCGAACATGATGCGTTGGACGATAAAATACAAAGTAGTAAACTCCAACAAAACTTAGAACCCCTACCAATAGCACAGCAATAATTAATTTCTTTTTCATTTTTTAAAAATTTAGATGCCAAAAATAACAACTTGTACAATAACAGATACAACTTATTTACAAAACGTTTTCTAGCAACAAGACTATCGTACATATTGTTCTATAGGAAGCCTGTTTGTAATGCTTCTTGCCAAAGTCATTTCATCGGCATATTCCAATTCGCCTCCAAAGGAAATCCCTCTAGCAATTGTTGTCACCCTGCAATCTGTTTGCCCAAGCTTTCGCTGTATATAATAAATAGTTGTATCACCCTGTATGTTTGGATTCAATGCAAAAAGAAGCTCTTTTGTCTCTTCTTCTTTTACCCTATTTAGTAATGTTTCTATATTTAGCTGATCGGGTCCAATGCCATCCAAAGGCGAGATAATCCCTCCCAACACATGATACGTTCCATTATACTGTTGGGTACTTTCTATGGCTATTACGTCTCTTATATTTTCTACCACACAAATCATCTGCTGGTTCCTTCCTGTCGCATTACTGCAGATACTACATACCTGTGTATCACTAATATTACTACAACGTTTACAAAACTGCACCTCCCTTCTCATCTTAGAAATCGTTTCACCAAAGTGCGTTACTTCCTCTTGTTCTTGTTTTAGCAGGTGCAATACCAACCGCAATGCCGTCTTCTTCCCTATTCCAGGTAACTTGGCAAATTCTGCCACTGCATTCTCTAATAATTGGGACGGTAACTGCATAACTTATAAATGTTGCAAATATTGCGCTTTTTGTCCATCCTTCAACAACGCAAAAGAGTAAACCTTTCTTTACGTTTTTTCAAACCATAAACCCTTGTGGCAATTTAAATCTCCTTCCAAATATTTCATACTTCAACTCTCTCATTTCATAATTCATAATTCACATTTCAGCCTTCAAATATCCCTCTTACACATACCTCTAAACCCGATTAATCATACTACTACAAGCCTCAATAAAGTAGCTAAATAGAGTTCATCATCCCCTCTACAATACCCCGATTTGGCTTGAGTGACCTTTGAATTAACAAAAAAGAAGGTCATGAAACACTTAATAATTCTCCTCTCAATCGCAGTTTTAAGCTTAGTAAAAGTAAGTGCTCAATACAACGCTTTACCATTTGGCGTATCTCTTTGCGGTGCAGAATTTGGCACAGAAAACTTGCCTGGAACTTATGGTGTTAACTATATCTACCCTGACAAAACTGAAATTAAATACTTCGCTAAAAAAGGTGTTACTGTAATGCAAATGCCTTTCCGTTGGGAAAGAATCCAAAAAACTATCGGTGGCCCTTTAGACATCACCGAACTTTCTTACATGAAGAGATTCTTAACCGATTGCGCTGCCTCTGGTGTAATGGTTGTTTTAAACATGCACAACTTCGCTCGTTACAAAATAAACAATGTAGAATACATCATCGGTAGCCAAGAAGTTCCGGTTGCTGCTTTTAAAGATTTCTGGAAGAAAATGGCTTTCGCATTAAGAAGCTTCGATAATATCTATGCATTAGACATCATGAACGAACCTCACGATATGGGTCAATACTCTTGGTTCAATGCTGCGCAAGAAGCTATCAAAGGTATTAGAGAAATGAACAAAGACATTTATGTAATGGTCGAAGGAGAAAGCTACTCTAACGCTGCTACTTGGGCTGTAAACAACGACCAACTAAAATATTTGAAAGATCCTGCCGATAACATCATCTACAATGCACACTGCTATTTCGATAACGACTACTCTGGCACTTATGCAAAGAGCTACGACGAAAGCAACATCAACCCACAAACTGGTGTAAATTATGTAGCACCTTTTGTTAATTGGTTGAAAGCAAATGGTAAAAAAGGTTTTGTTGGAGAATTTGGTGTTCCAAAGAATGATGGCCGTTGGTTGGTTGTTTTAGATAACTTCCTTAACTATCTTACTACAAATGGCATCAGCGGTTCTTATTGGGCTGCAGGTCCTTGGTGGAAAAACTACCCACTTTCTTTGCACCCAGTTGCTGGTAACGACCAACCTCAAATGGGCGTTTATGCAAAGTACTTACAAGGCGGTGGTGCGGTTGCTAGTGCAAACTAAAAACCAGTATCTTGTGTGAAATGAAAGTTATCGAAGCCTGTTTTTATATCTAAGGCTACTTACAATTTTGTTTGGCATGATTTAAACAATTATATTAATTTCTTGAGCATAAATTACTTCTATTCCTGTTTAATTGGGTTGGGATATATTTAAACCTTTTAATACGTATTAACCCATCATTTTAAAAATCCTTTCTTATATCTAGGAAGCTAAAAACCAAACAAACTTTATGCTCATTTCGCTCTGGTTCGCTTACCGAAGCAAATACAAGTATTCAAAAAATAAGCTCTATCAATAAGAATTCCAGATGTTCAACAAGGAGAGAAAGTTAAAATAGAGACAGCAATGGTAATATTTGCATATTTTATCATAGTTGATATTATAAGATTTGTATCCAATAAATTCTTAAGCAAGAGACTGCATAGCTTAAAAAAAAGTGTTGTGACTAATACATTAGATTTGATCACTTGTTAAAGTCTTTGTTCGTGGAGGTGATTATAAAAGCACTATTTCATTTATAAGGCTGCCACTTTTAATAAATTTGTCTATACGAAAACATTACCTATTTATATTTGACGGCTAAATGCAATGTTATGAATAGTGATTCAATACCTAAATATGCCGTTGGAATTGATCTGGGTGGCACAAGTACAAAATTTGGAATAGTTGACACAGATGGAACAATTCTTTACCAGGACCGGATACCTACCTCCAGCGAAAAGCCTGTAGACTTTTTTATTGAAGATTTACACAGCAAACTACAGCCCATGATTGACAAAGTTGGGGGTGTGAACGCATTTATTGGCATTGGAATGGGCGCCCCTAATGGTAATATATACACGGGAAATATTGAATATGCCGCAAACTTGCATTGGAAAGGCATTGTACCGATTGCACACTTGCTAACAGAGAAATTTGGACTGAAAACATCCCTCACTAATGATGCAAACGCTGCTGCAATGGGAGAAATGATGTATGGTGCAGCAAAAGGGATGAAACATTTTATTACCATAACATTGGGAACCGGTGTAGGAAGCGGGATTGTGATAGATGGAAAGATGGTGGTGGGAAATGATGGCTTTGCTGGTGAACTAGGCCACACTATTGTACGTCACAATGGGCGCTTGCACAAACATACAGGAAGCAAAGGATGCCTGGAAGTATATGCATCCGCTACAGGTGTAAGACAAACAGCAATCGAATTTTTGCAACATCATAAAGACAAAGAAAGCTTGTTGCGGAATTATAAGGAAGCGGATATTACTAGCGAAACCGTGTATGAATGTGCATTGAAAGGAGATGAAATAGCAAAAAAAGTGTTTGATTTTACAGGAGAAATATTAGGAGAAGCATTAGCCAACTTCGTTATGTTCTCCTCGCCACAGGCGATAATACTTTTTGGAGGATTAACCAAAGCAGGCAGCTACATTATGAATCCTACCAAAGAAGCAATGGAAAAAAACCTGTACCAGGTATTTAAAAACAAGGTTCAATTGGTGTTTAGTAACCTAAAAGAGTCGGACGCTGCTATATTGGGTGCTAGCGCTTTGGTGATGTAAGTACTTGTATATTTAATCTGTTGCTATTGAAAGACTACGTATTTTGTTATATGTAGTTAGAGGACTATCAAAGA
Organism: uncultured Chitinophagaceae bacterium; assembly: GCA_903883945.1. Classification (GTDB taxonomy): domain Bacteria; phylum Bacteroidota; class Bacteroidia; order Chitinophagales; family Chitinophagaceae; genus Parasediminibacterium. Next base: position 8,320 of record CAISCV010000224.1, read on the forward strand.
GTTTACAAGCGGTATTAGTACCTCTTTTTTACAATATAAGACGGTAATGCAATTTTAAAAGCCTTATCTATTGAAATTTTCTCCTTACATTTGCGCCCTTTCCCAAACGGCTCAACAAGTTCTCGTCTGTTCGAGACGCCAGCAGGGTGTAATCTTAATAAGATTATTTATATGCCAAAGGTTAAAACAAACTCAAGTGCTAAGAAAAGGTTCAAAGTAACCGGCACAG
>CAISCV010000225.1 GCA_903883945.1 uncultured Chitinophagaceae bacterium
CAAAGGCAATACCTGTTTTATTAAAAAGGCACCCTCAGTTGAACTTTTATTTTTACGGTCAACCCGCAAATTCGCCTAAGCATGGGTATAATATGCAAGAATACCTGGAGAAAAAGCTATCTAAGTGTCTAAACAATGTTTTTTTTAAAGGGGCCTTTCAAGCATCAGATCTTGTAGAGGTATTATCCCGAGGTGATATTTTTATATTTCCTAGCAGGTTTGATAGTTTTGGTATAGCCTGCTGTGAGGCGATGGCAGCGGGAAAAGCAGTAATAGGTAGCAGGAGTGGGGGAATGGCAGAAATAATAGAAGATGGTCTTTCGGGGTTATTAGTAAATCCGAACAACGCTGCGCAAATAGTTGATAAAATATCCCTACTTATAAACAATCAAAGTATAATTGCCAAAATGGGGGAAAATGGTAGAAAGAGAATCTTAAACGAATACTCTGCAGCTAAAAATATACCCTTGTTGATTAACGCATATATTAAAGCAATAGAAAAAAACAATACTTCACCTTTTATTAAAAGTAAAAGGGCTGAAACAAGTTATCTATAATGGATATATCTGTAATTATTTGTTCTTATAATCCTGATATCGGTATTCTAAATAATGTCTTAGATGTACTGTCGAAACAAACGTTGGATAGAGATAGGTGGGAATTGATAATTGTTGATAACAATAGTCCAGAAAAGATTGAGGACAGTATCGACCTATCCTGGCATGAACAAGCTAGGGTTGTAATCGAAAAAAAACAAGGACTCGCAATGGCAAGGATAAGGGGTGTGAAAGAGGCCGCTTGTGAATCTATTGTCTTTATTGATGACGATAATGTGGCAGGACTAGATTATCTAGAGAAAAGTTTGTTGATTTTTTCAACCCATTCTACTATTGGTGTCTTTGGTGGAAAGGCAATACCACATTATTTAAAACATTCTCCAGCAGATTGGTTTAACAATTATACGGGGCTTTTGGGATGCAGAGATTTGGGGGAGCAGGAGATTGTGAGCAATACAGATAAAAATGATGTGAGAGAATATCCAAATTTTTCTCCTATTGGTACTGGCATGTGTATTAGAAAAGAAGTTTTTTTAACCTATTTACGTGAAATAGAAACGGATACTTTTAGAAAGAATCTAGGTAGGAAAGGTAATAACCTAACCTCGGGAGAGGATAATGACATTGTAATTACAGCCCTGAAAAATGGTTGGCAAGTAGGCTATTTCCCACAATTACATATTGATCATATTATACCAGAAAGACGGACAAGGATTGACTATCTGGCCAAAATGAATTTTGCTCAAAATAAGAGTTGGATACAGTTGCTATTATTTCATGGTATTTGCCCGTGGGAAAGGATTCCTAAATGGAGTGTTCCTTTTAGGAAAATAAAAGCCTATTTTATTTATCAACCTTGGAGAAGTAATGAAGATTTAGTAAAGTGGAAAGGGGTTTGTGGACAATATGAGGGATTAATTAAATGCAAGGTTTATGAAGAATAAAAGAAATTACTTGATTGATATTTTGCGTGGTATTGCTTCTATTATGGTAGCATTATTTCACTTTAACGAAGTACGTGATGATCGTTCATATTATGAAATATTTATAAAATATGGAGCACTAGGAGTTCCTATGTTTTTTGTAATTAGTGGTTATTGTATCTTCAATGCAGCTAATTCAACCAAAAATATAGGAGATTTTTATTTAAAACGTATTTTTAGAATTTATCCTGTTTATTGGTTTAGTTTATTACTTGTTTTATTTGTAGCTCTTTTCCAAAAGGTAGTTTCCGGAAACAATTCTGTAGGTGTTTTGCCAAAATCATTTGGTACTATCATTAATAGTGTATTGATACTTTATGAACCATTAACAACAGTTAAACCTATAAATTGGGTTTACTGGACGTTAACTTATGAACTGTTTTATTATTTATCATTTTCAATCTATTTTTTACTTAATGGTTTAAAAAAATATTTATGGGTCGTTTTCCTTTTAGTACTCAGCCTATTCTACTTGCCGTTGGAAAACATTGGTATACTTTTCTTTCTTAAGTTTATTGGATCCTTTGGTTTGGGAATTGGAGTTAGAATGTTAGAAAAAAATAAAAAAGATTGGTTGGCTCTTATTATTGTTTTTTTATCAGTTGCAAGTTTGATAATAAATTGTACGAATCTTTTCAAATCTATTAGTAATAACGAATGGTTGTTTCCGACTTTATCCATTGTAACAGGCTTAGTTATTTTAGAGTTTTCAAAGTATGTAAATGGTCCAAGTATTTTGACAAAGCTAGGCGAAGTATCTTATTCACTTTATTTAATTCATGTTCCATTGGGGGTGTATGTAATAAATAGATATTTTATACATTTTGCTGAAAATAATATTTATACTAGGTTCCTTTTCGATATTTTTAATTTGTTTGTTTGTTTGTTTGTTAGTTACACTGTTTATCAATTTATAGAGATTAGGTTCATTACTTTAGGTAAAAGAGTTTTAAAAAATATTGGTTTTGCAAAAATTAATTGATACTCTTTATAGGCGGCCACTTAGCAACTGGAATTTATGGCAACGATTTGGGGGATATTTTGAATACCAAAAGATGCTTTCTGCTCAAAAGGATATGGAGAAAGCGGCAGAGAATCTTTATGTAAACTATGAGCATAGTTTATTACCTGAGTTGAATGTTTGTTTTCTAACAGGAAAAAAGTTCTGGTATCAGACGGTGTTTTGTGCGTATTCTCTGCAAAAGGTACTACCAAAACCCATTCATTTTACCTTTTATGATGATGGAACATTAGACCAAGTATCTAATATTAAGGGTCAGATTCCTAATAGTACCGCTATTTACACCTCAGAAATTGAAAGTAGATTGAATGCCTATTTACCTGCCGAAAAGTATCCTTACTTGCATCATAAGAGAAAGGTGTACAAACATATACGTAAATTGACGGATGTATATGTGGGAACAAAGGGATGGAAATTGATGCTGGACTCGGATATGTTGTTTACCCATACGCCTACAGAAATGGTTGATTGGTTGTTGAACCCTACAATACCTCTCTATATGCAAGAAACGGAGAGTGCATACGGTTTTCCAAAAGATTATATGGAGGGACTCACAAAAACTACTATTTGGGATTGTATTAATGTGGGATGCTTAGGGCTTAATAATGAAATAATAGATTGGGATAAATTAGAATACTGGGCTAAAAATCTGGAAGAAAAGTTTGGTACTAGCTATTATCTGGAACAAGGGCTATCGGCTATGATACTTGGCAATAAAGCTTGTTTACAATTAGACAAGGAGCAGTATGTGGTATATCCCAAGGCTAATGTAGTTTATCCACATGCAAAGCTGTTTCATTATGTAGATTTATCTAAAGCTGAATATTTTAGAAATGCTTGGAAAAGGATTATCTAATGCATATTCTCTTCCACTTCTTTTTAAGAGATAAACAGGTTTCATTTAAACTGACATAGGAACTGTATTTACAATCAATTATTTTAGGTTATAACTCAGTATAGAAATAAACAGAAAATATTAAATGATGAAACGACCTCCGTTACCCTCATACCAAGATTATAAAAACACATTTTTAGGAAAAGGCATTTCTATTCCGTTGAAACAGGTTGTAACTGAAAAAAAAGGGCTATTATCATTACTTCCTAAAACGCAAAACGTTGGATGGCCTTGGATAGAAGAAGTTTCAACAGAGGCGTATGACAGCCAAATAGACTGGCCTAAAATTTCGGTAATCTCTCCTTCTTATAACCAAGGTAAGTATTTTGAAGAGACCATCAGAAGTGTATTGTTACAGAATTATCCCAACTAAGAATATATCATCATGGATGGAGGCAGTAATGATGAAACTGTAGGAATTTTACAGAAATACTCTCCTTGGGTTAGCTATTGGGAAAGCGAAAAAGATCGAGGACAAAGCCATGCCATCAATAAGGGATTCAGTTTGGCAAGCGGAAAATTGTATTGCTGGATAAATAGTGATGATTATTTTACAAAAGGGGCATTGAAGGAAGCAGCCATAAGTTTCTTAAAAACAAAAGCTCAATTTTTATATGGCAATTGCACTAATTTGAAAGATGGGAGATTTTCAATTCATCATACACCAATAGTTTTTGACAGGTATTTATATATGCCAGGGGTAGCACAACCTTCTGTATTTTGGGATTCAGATATCCATCAACCATTATGGGAAGAACTGCAATGTACCCTAGACTTCGAATTATGGATGCGGATTGCAAAAGGTGCAAGAAAAAAATATATAGACAAAGTATTATCGGTAGCTAGGGAACATGCAGAGGCAAAAACGCATACAAAAGATGAGAAACTGAAAAGAAGATGGCAAGAAGACCAAGATAGACAATGGCAAATTCATGGCCCTATACCTTGGGAGCGATTGAATAAAGAAAGTCGAATTGTTAGAAAATTTTTTTTGATGGTTCCAATACTAAAAAAACTCTTTTAAAGTGAATTTAAATCCACTTGTTTCTATCATTATTCCACTATACAATACTGAGAAGTATTTAGCTGAAGCTATTGAAAGTGTATTATGCCAAAGCTACCAAAATATAGAGGTTATAATTGTGAATGATGGAAGTACTGATAATAGTTTGGGGGTGGCAAGGACTTATGAGAAGGAAAATGTAAAAATTTTTGATCAGCCAAACAGGGGAGCTAGTGCCGCAAGGAATTATGGTTTTCTGCAATCAAAAGGGGCGTATGTGAAATTTTTTGATGCCGATGATTTGATGAATCCAGAGATGATTGCAGCACAAATGAATTTGGCTCTAAGAAATCCTGAAGCGATAATTTCTGGCAAGTGGGGGCGGTTTTATAATAATGATCTGGGTACTTTTAAATTAAATTCAGAAAATTGTTGGAGGGATATGAATCCAATTGATTGGATATGTGAATCATGGAAAAATGCTCAACCAATGACTCAGCCTGGTATTTTTCTTATTCCAAGAAAAATAATTGATGGTGCTGGTCAATGGGATGAGCATCTAACTTTGAATGATGATATGGAGTTTTTTACAAAAAACATTTTAAAAGCTAAGTGTATATGTTTCTCTGAATCATCTATTTTGTATTATCGCTCAGGACTTGGGAACATCGCATTATCTGCTGCAAAATCAAAAAAAGCATTTGAATCTAACTATTTATCAATAAAGCTAAGCTCTAGCTACTTATTAAAAGAAACCAACACTGATTTGACTCGTAGGTTGGTAGCTAATTTGTTGCAGGGATTTGTTTATGAATGTTATTTAGTGAATAAATCATTATCAAAAAAAGTGGAAATAGAAATTGCTTTATTGGGTGGGAGTAATTATAAATTGCCTGGAGGAAAAGTGCTTTCTTTTTTGTCTAAAACTGTAGGTTGGAAGTCTGCAAAAACCATACACTCATTTCTAAGAAAATCTTCTATTTAAAAATTTCGTTAGTATAAAAAATTAATATCTGCATGCGTATTATTTTATTAATGGATCCATTCATTGCTGTTCCTCCCATTTATTACGGAGGGATAGAAAGGGTATTGTACGATATTGGTTGTAAGTACAAAGAAATGGGGCATGAGGTTACAATAATTGCTGGGCCTAATTCAAAATCCCCAGATAAGTTGATTACTTATGGTGAAAATGGGGATTTAAATCCAAAACTAAATTATAAGACTTTGCTAACCTTAAGCAAAATATTATATTCCCAAATTTATAAACATGATGTGGTTCACAATTTTGGAAGGCTTGCATTTTTGGCTCCTATTGCTTTTAGTAAAATACGAAAAATACAAACGTATATGCGTATTGTAGATAAGCCAAATATTGAAAGATTTGATAAGTTAGGTATCAGGAATCTTGCTTACACTGGGGTATCGGATATGATTGTAAGAACAGGGAAAACCCAAAAAAGCACTTGGCATACGGTGTATAATTGTGCGCCAGTTCGTTATTTTACCTTTCAACCGAGTGTAGGTGATGATGCTTATTTAGCATTTTTAGGAAGAATAGAAAGGTGTAAAGGGTTGCACAATGCCATTAAAGTTGCTAAATTGACTGGACGGACTTTGATTATAGCTGGAAATATTTCTTCGCTTCCCCATGAAATTGACTATTTTGAAAAAGAAATAAAGCCATGTATAGATAACCATCAAATTAAGTATATTGGTGTGGTTGATAATGAGCAAAAGAACAAGTTATTGGGTGGTGCTTGTGCCTTATTATCGCCGATAGAATGGTTGGAACCTTTTCCTATTATTATTCCAGAAGCGTTTGCGTGTGGGACTCCTGTACTAGGATTTAATATGGGTGGAGTACCTGAGGGAATAAATCATGGGGTTACAGGATTTATTAGTGAAACAATAGAAGAAATGGCTTCCCATGTTTTGAGAATTAAAGAATTGAGTAGGGCAGAATGTAGAAAAGAGGCAGGTGCAAGATTTAGTGATTTTAAAATTGCAAATGATTATTTAGCAATTTATTAATACTATTCAAAAATTAGTAATTTGTAATGCAAAATCTTAATTTACTGGGATGAACCTAATTGAATAGTAATTACAAAGGAAATGAAATTTAGAATATCTGAAATAATTTTTAGAAAAGTGGTTGTAGTATAAGGAGTTTGTGTGGGAATAACTTATTTGGGTAAATATTATTAACGAGGCTATCATAAGATTGGATTGATTGCAAGCGTTTAATTTAAACATTTGCTGAAATTAATTTTAAATTTATATTATAACATAAGAAAGCAAGAAAGTGTTTAAAAATAATCTACTATCAAATGAAATATAAATACCTAGAATATATAAGAGCTTTCGCAGCATTAGCTGTATTTATTAATCATATTGTGGGAAAGTTGCCCTATTTAGAAAAGAACAAGATTGCTGCACTTCATTCTATAGGTGCATGGGGAACAGAAGCCGTCATTATCTTTTTTCTTTTATCTGGTGTTGTAATCAATCATACTGTAAAAAAATATTCACAAGATACAGCTTCCTTTATTAAAAAAAGAGCCATTCGAATTCTTCCAATTTATTGTATTTGTGTTCTTTTTGCAATTGGAGTAGATTATATTACAAATTTTCATTCAAATACCACTAGCAACTATATTGGCACTTTTTTCTTTGTTGATACTTTGCAAGGATTTCTTACTCAACCTCTATCAACAATTGCAGCAACCTGGAGCCTTAGCTTCGAGGTGTTCTTTTATATTGTTTATGCATTAACCATAGGAAAAAATCAAACAAAGTGGTTGGGAATTTGGATTACTTTGTCAATTGTAGCAGTTTACTTATATTACTCATCGATACCAAATAAAATCGTAAATTATTTTGTTTTAATGTTGTCTTTTTCTACTCTATGGCTTTGCGGTTATTATATTTATGAATTTAGACATAGTATTAAAACAAATTTTTCTACTTCTATTTTTGCTTTCAGTATGATTCCTTTGATTAATAGATTACAAATTAGCCCCTATTACTATGACATTGTAATTTATCTTATTACAGCATTTGTATGTGTGCCAATTTTTGTTTTTGCGTTGAATTGTGGGGAGCAAGCTATCTCAACACAAAAAAAGATAACCCTTACCCATTGGTACTACTTACCCGTATACTTGCTAGCTGCTTTTCTATCTTTAAATTATTCAAAGTCATTATTGATAAGTCGTATTATTTATTTATTTGTTCCTATATTATCATTGATTTTAATAAACAATAAAATAGAATTTATCACAAAACAATTCCTACGAAGATGGGAAAAAGTAATGCTTTTTATAGCTTCTATCAGTTATGCCCTATACCTCATTCACATGCCTATTATCTTTTTGTTAGGTAGGCTAATGCCAAATGTTGTTATACCAAATATTATTTTGATAGTAATTATAGCTTTTTCAATCAGTATCCTTCTTGAACACTTTTTTCAAAAGAAAGTAAATCAATTTTTTAAGAAAGCGTGAAGAAAATCGTTCTCCTATCTTCTGGACAGCCTTCTGTGAATCCACGTTTAGTAAAGGAGGCTAATTCTTTAACTACTGCCGGTTACGATGTTTCAGTTATTTACTCTTTCTGGACACATTGGGCTTGGGAAAAGGATAAACAACTTTTTGCAACAGTATCTTGGCAACCAATTTTGGCAGGGGGGGCTCCTTACAAGGATAAGTGCCTCTACTTTTTTACTAGGTTACGTTATAAAATAGTTAGCTTAATAGCCAATAACATAACCCTAAAGTTTGGGATTGCAGAAATGGCAAAAGGACGAGCTTCTGTAGAATTGTTTAGGAAAGCGAAATCAATAAAAGCAAGTTTTTATATTGCTCACAATTTAGCTGCTTTACCAGTAGCCGTAAAAGCTGCCAAATATCATTTAGCAAAATGTGGGTTTGATGCAGAAGATTTTCATCGACAAGAAGTATCAGATTTCCCTCTTGAATTTAACTATAAAATATCCAAATTTTTGGAGGATAAGTATTTGAGTAGCTGTGCCTACTTATCTTCTGCAAGTCCTTTAATAGCAAAAGCCTATAAAAAGTTATATCCTCAACTTGATCCTGTAGTTATCAATAATGTTTTTGAAAAAAAATTTGTTCAAAATCAGATTGAAAGGGGTGATGATAAACTGAAACTATTTTGGTTTTCTCAGACAGTTGGAAAAAACAGAGGACTAGAAGATGTAATTGGTGCATTGAATTTACTTGCCAATGACCAAATAGAATTATATCTACTTGGAAACAGTAATAATGATATTGAAGATTATTTTAATAATTTAAAAAAAAATAGTCAAACAAACATATATTTTCACAAACCCATCCATTCGGAAGAAATATTTAGATTCACTTCGCAATTTGATATAGGGCTTGCTCTTGAACCAGGATTTTGTTACAACAATAAAATAGCACTATCCAATAAACTATTTACTTACTTAATTTCTGGTTTGGCAATTATTGCTTCGGATACAGCAGCACAAAAAGACTTTTTAACAGAAAATGAAGAGATTGGTTGTGTCTATTCCATTGGAAATGTAGCGGAGTTGGCAACTAAAATAGATTACTTTTTTAAAAACAGAATATATTTGAGAGCTTGTCAGGGAATGGCAGTTCAATTAGCAGTAACCAAGTATAACTGGGAGAATGAGTCTAAAATATTTATAAATAGTTTAAAATTATTCATCTAAATGTCAATAAAGCATACGTTAAAGTTACTTGTTTCACATCCATTGACTAAGAATCAACCAGTGAGGGCAATAGTTAGATTTTTAAAATGGCAAGTTGGAGCTTCATTTAATAACTGTCCGATTATTTATCAGTATACAAATAATAGTAAACTAGTAATATCGAAGGGCATGACGGGTGCGACGGGGAACCTGTATTTTGGTCTACATGAATTTGAGGATATGGCTTTTTTATTGCATTTTTTAAGAAAAGAGGATCTTTTTTTAGATGCTGGAGCGAATGTGGGAAGTTATACTGTTTTAGCTTCAGCACATGTTGGCTGCAATTCTATTTGCGTTGAACCTGTACCGTCAACTTTTAAAAATTTATTAAATAATATTTATATCAATAAGATTAATGAGCGGGTAAAGTCTTTAAATATTGGGTTAGGCAAGACATCTGCCACATTGAAATTTACAAAGACCTTGGATACTGTAAATCATATTGCTACAGAATCAGATGAAAATACCATTGAGGTTCCTATTGAAAGTGTAGATGAAATTGTGGGCTTACATATTCCTACTTTAATTAAGATGGATGTTGAAGGGTATGAAACTGAGGTGCTTAAAGGTGCCTTAAAAACGCTTGGAAATAGTAAATTGAAAGCAATAATAATAGAACTAAATGGTTCTGGTGAGAGATATGGGTTTGATGAAAAGGATATTCATAATTTATTACTTGAGTTAAATTTTATGCCCTATACCTATTATCCATTTGAAAGAAAACTAAAAAAAATAGTTGATTTTGGTTCTTACAATACCATTTATATAAGAGACTTAGATTTTGTAAGAAATAGGATTGAGAAAGCTGAGAAAATACAAATTTTAAACAGCCTATTTTAATCTTGCAGCAATTGAAATGTTTTCTCATTATCTCTCCACATATTCCACCTATTAATGGAGCAGATATGCATAGGGTAAGGCAAAGTCTCTGGTATTTTAAAGAACTTGGGTGGAAACCAACTGTTGTAAGTGTTAATGAAAAGGATATTGAAGGAATGGTTTGTGAGCCATTATTAATGTTTTCTATTCCGAATGATATTAATATAATAAAGGTGAGTGCTTTGTCTTATGCATGGACAAGGAAAATAGGGTTAGGAGCTTTAGCATTAAGGTCTTTACCCTTTTATTTTTTTAAAGTTAATCAGCTTTTGAAAAACAATAAGTTTGAATTTGTTTATTTCTCAACAACACTTTTCCCTCTTATGATTTTGGGAAGGTATTGGAAATGGCGATTTAAAATTCCTTATATCATAGATATGCAAGACCCATGGCATTCTACTTATTATCAAGACAAGCCGAAGGCAGAAAGACCCAAAAAATATTGGTTCTCCTATAACCTAAATAAATTTTTAGAACCAATTGCTATGAAAGGTTGTGATGGGTTGATTAGTGTATCGGAAGCTTATATTACTGAGCTCAGAAAGAGATATCAAAACTTACTAACCAAACCTGCAAGTGTGCTTACATTTGGTGCATTTGCAAAGGATCTGGAAATTGCTAAAGGGGTACATTCTACAGATATTTTAGAGGAAGGAACTCATAAAAATATAGTTTATGTAGGAAGAGGCGGCTTTGATATGCAACCTGCATTGTCTTTAATTTTTTCAGCTTTCAAGATGGGGTTATCAGAACAACCGGCTATATACAAACGGTTTCGTTTTGTTTTTGTTGGTACGAGCTATGCGCCAAAAGGGCAAGGTAAAAAAACAATAGAACCCGTTGCAGATAAGGAAGGGATATCGGGGTATGTAAGGGAGTATACCGACAGGGTTCCTTATTTTGAGGGGTTGTCGTTATTGTTGCAGGCTGATTTATTGTTTATTCCTGGCTCCGATGATCCTGCCTATACCGCATCTAAATTGTATCCTTATATTTTGGCAAAAAAGCCTTTGTTGGGTATCTTTCATTCTGCAAGTAGTGCAAAAGGAATATTGGAAGATACCCATGCGGGAAAGGTTTGTACACTTGATACCCCAATAAAAAAAGTTTATAAAGAACTGGATACTATCTTGAAAACTATTATTGAAAACACTTATACCAATGTGACCAACTGGACCTTGTTTGAAAAGTATAGTGCCATGGAAATGACAAAGAAGCAAGTGGAAATATTCAATTTAGTAGTCAACTAATGGGAAAGAAGATAGCAATAGTTACCTCGCACCCCATTCAGTATTATGCACCCTTGTTTAAGTTGCTTGCCCAAGGTATTGATTTGAAAGTATTCTATACTTGGGGGAAAGATTCGGTTGAAAAGTATGATCCAGGGTTTGGTAAAAAGGTTCAGTGGGATATTCCTTTATTGGATGGATACAGCCATCAGTATCTACAAAATACGTCTGCAGAACCGGGAAGTCACCATTTTAAAGGGATTAAGAATCCAACTATCATAAAAGAACTATTGGACTATAATCCGAGTGCCATTATGGTCATTGGATGGGGCTATCATAGTCACTTAAAAGTATTAAGATATTTTAAAGGAAAGATTCCACTTTATTTTAGGGGAGATTCCACTTTGCTCGACAATAATAACATTGGTATTAAAGGAAAGTTACAGTGTTTATTAAGGCGAATCTTTCTGGTTTGGGTTTATAGTCATACAGATAAAGCCTTTTATGTTGGTGAAGAGTCGAAAGCCTATTTTAAGTGGGCATTATTAAAGGAGACACAACTAGTTTTTTCTCCCCATTCAATTGATAATGCTCGTTATGAAATAGACTACACATCTAAGGCAAATGAACTTAGGACTTCACTTTCAATATCAAATTCGGATAGGGTAATTTTATTTGCAGGAAAGTTTGAAAATAAAAAAAATCCCTTACTGTTGTTGAATGCGTTTATTAGTGCATCAACTATCAATGTTCACTTATTGTTTATTGGGAATGGGGAAAATGAAACTGAATTGAAACTGTTAGCCAAAGAATCAACAAAGACTTCCTTCATACACTTTATTGACTTTCAAAATCAGTCTATGATGCCGATATGGTATCAATTGGCTGATGTTTTCTGCCTTCCTTCAAAAGGACCCGGTGAAACATGGGGTTTAGCAGTTAATGAAGCTATGGCTAGCGGAAAAGCAATAATTGCAAGTACTAAAGTTGGCTGCGGAAAAGATTTAGTAAAGAAAAACTTGAATGGTTGGATTTTTGAAAGTGATAACCTGGAAGAGTTGAGGGAAGTAATAGAAAAAATACCATCGAAAGAGTCATTAATAAAAATGGGTAAAGAAAGTAGGCGTATTATAATAAATTGGGGCATAGCGAATACTGCCAATTGTATTTTGAAAGAGTGGAAGAATATTTAGTATGAATAATAGTGTAAAGTATATAACCCTTTTTTTGCCTTTAATGCTTGCCTTTTTTCTCCAAGGCGATCCTGTACTTTCGTATATGACAGCATGGATAGGGAGTTTTATACTATTATATCTATCACTAACTGGTTTTATTGCGCCGCTACCTACCGATTTACCCATTGTACAACAATTGATGCGCCCCGTTTTTATTATTCAAGTAATTTTCTGTGGATTTAATTTTTGTTCCTCCATCTTTTTCTTCCTCGATGCCCTAGGAATGAGGGATTATGTATGGACAAAAAATTATTATGTAGATATAAGAAAGATTGATAAAATTGCCGAAGCGCAACGTTACTATTTATTAGGACATATCTCTTTGCTAGTGGGAATGTACAGTAGATCTATTAACTTGGTAAAACAGAAATATAGAGTTAGAGAAGACTTAGATTGGAGTACTTTTTTGTTGGGGTTTACTGTATTGATTTTTATTGCATCATTCATAACAAGGTTTATTCCTGGTTTATCACAAATTGCAGAACAGTGTAGAAATTTATTCTTCTTGAGTGGAACCTATGCCTTTTGTTATGCAATCATAAAAAAAGACAAAAGCTTAATTTTCTTTGCTGGACTCTTATATTTCTACAGCTTTTTCTCCACTTTGATATCAGGCTTTAAGGAGCCGGTAATTGTAAGTATTTTATTAGTATGTATATTTATGTACCCATACTATCGAAGGACTATTTTAATTGCAGGACTACCACTTATTTATGTTTGCTTTTTTGTTATTCCCATTTATGTTAACACCTTTAGAGGGTTGGTAAATGATGGGGACGTTACTTCTTTAACAGAAGCAAGGGATGAAGCTATCACAAAAACATTGGAAAGTAAAGAAAGTAACTGGGACTTTTTAACAGGGAGGCTCTCTGAAATAGGCATGTTTACTACCTATATTGAATCAACTCCTAAAAGAATACCCTATTACGGTACCAAACTAGTAGAACAGGCTCTGATTGTATTGGTGCCAAGAATTGCTTGGAAAGACAAACCTGTTACCGAAGAATTGGTGATGCAGCGTGTATTTGATGCTGGGGTAGTAAGTAGTTTGGCTAAGGTATCGGCAAAGCCCATGTATATAGTAGATGGCTACCTGAGCGGCGGTTTGTTTGGTATTATGCTAAGTCTGTTTTTGTATGGCTATGCTTTACAATGGATGTGTGGCATTGCTGAGAGTTGGTTTGGCGGATACTTTCTCGGAACAGCCATTATGTTTAACGGACTCTTTCCTATTTTATGGCGAGGACTATCTTTCGAATTCTTACTTAATACTGTTCTTTATTCTTTTTTAACATTGTGGTTATTTCAAAGACTGCTCTACACCTATAATTTCTTAGAAAAAATACATGACGATTCTCCAGATAGTGCCATCCTATAAGCCTGCCTTTGTATATGGAGGACCTATTTATTCAATCAGTGCCTTGTGTGAAGCACAAGCTGCGTTGGGGAATGAAGTATCTGTTTTTACTACCAATGCAAATGGCGGAACAAATTTAGAGATACCTCTTGAGGTTGCTCAGTCTGTAAATGGTATCAACGTTACTTATTTCCCACGAATAACCGGAGATCATACCCATGTTTCGCCAAAATTGTGGTGGAAACTTTGGAAAGAAGCTGATAACTATGATATGGTTCATTTGCATAGTTGGTGGAGTGTGTTGATGATTGGTTGTGCTTGGATTCTGAAAATAAAAGGTGTCCGTTTTGTTTTTTCTCCCCGTGGGATGTTTTCCAATTATACCTTTAATCATAACGTAAATCCCATTAAAAAAGGAGTCTTCTGGGGTTTATTAACCAAGCCTGTGCTAAGAAATCAAGTATTTCATGCAACAGCCACTTCAGAACAAAAGGAAATTGAAAGTTTATTCGGGAATAAAGCAAGTGTGTTTACGCTACCCAATTTGTTACAATTTCCAAATTTGTCGGTGGAAGCTATTCAAACCCACCAGCAGAAGGAGACTATCAAATTGTTGTTTATATCGAGGGTTGATCGGAAGAAGGGAATTGAGATTTTGTTACAGGCTATTAAATTATTAAAAGAAAAAGTTCCCGTTTTCTTAACGGTAATTGGTGCAGGAGATAAGGAATATGTAGATGAATTGAAACAATTGGCTATCTCCTTAGATATAAATACACAAATTGAATGGAAAGGAAGCGTAGAGTGGAGAGCTAAATTTGATGATATACTTCATGCAGATATATTGGTTCTTCCTTCTTATAATGAAAACTTTGCGAACATCATTTTAGAGACTTTATATGCAGGTCGCCCTGTGATTTTAACCAAATATGTGGGGTTGCATGACTACGTTAGTGCCAACAATATGGGTTGGGTAATTGATACAAAACCCGAAGATATTGTTTCATCAGTAATAGATTATGCTTCCAACAAGCCCTTGTGGCAAAGTAAGACAGTACAAATGCATCAGCAGATATTGGCAGACTTTAATCAAAAAGTATTAGCTGAAAAATATATAAATCAATACAAAGAAAAACTAAACTTAAACTAGTTGTCTTCTACCCCATTCAGTATTATCATTCTCACTTTTAATGAAGAAATTCATTTGCCGCGATTGCTACAGTCGGTGCAGCCTTTGAATGCTTCCACCTATATTTTAGACTCAGGCAGTACGGATAAAACAGTAGAAATAGCAGCAGATTTTGGTTGTGAGGTGAAAAATAATGCTTTTATCAATCACCCAAAACAATGGGATGCGGCACTAAAAAGCTTTGATATAAAAACACCTTGGGTCGTTTGTTTGGATGCTGATCAGCAGGTGACTTCTGATTTGATTAACTTATTATCAGCCTTTAAGGATGAGGATTTTAAAGATATTAGTGGCATTTATTTCAATAGAAAAAATATCTTTAAAGGCAAATGGCTTCGTCATGGGGGCTATTTTCCTGTTTATCTGTTAAAGATGTTTAGGGTTGGCGTTGGCTATTCGGACCTGAATGAAAATATGGATCATCGTTTTATTGTTCCCGGAAAAACAATTATCTGGAAGAAAGGATATATTGTAGAGGAGAACCTAAAAGAGAATGAAATCTCCTTTTGGATTAGTAAACACAACCGTTACAGTGACCTGGTAGCGCAGGAAGAGTGGGAAAGGCTGCAACAATTAAGGACGCAAACGCTACAGCCCGATTTGTTTGGAAGCCCTGACCAAAAGAAGGCATTTCTGAAAAGTATCTGGTGGAAAATGCCTTTATATGTAAGACCATTTATCTATTTCTTCCACAGATATTTTATACAACTAGGCATTTTGGATGGGAAACAGGGTTTTGTTTTTCATTTTCTACAGGCATTCTGGTTTAGGTTGGTTGTAGATATTAAAATTGATGAAATAAAAAAGAAACATTCCCTTGGCAACTGACTTAAGCAAATACGATAACTCTTGGTATCAACCCGGTGGCGCAATCAAACGTACCCTTTGGTTGGTAATAAATGCGGTTTTCTTCAATAATGGTCTAGCGCTCTTTAATGGGTTAAAGATTCGTTTACTGAAAGCTTTTGGGGCAAAGGTGGGGATAGGAGTTGTGATAAAGCCATCTGTAAGTATCAAGTATCCTTGGTTTTTATCCATCGGAAATCACGTGTGGATTGGGGAAAATGTATGGATTGATAACTTAACAGATGTAACAATTGGTAATAATGTCTGCTTGTCGCAAGGAGTGCTGTTACTTACCGGTAATCATAATTATACCCAACCAACTTTCAATTTGATGGTAGGCAAAATAGTACTAGAAGATGGCGTTTGGTTGGGAGCACAGTCTGTAGTTTGTCCCGGCGTTACATGTAAAAGCCATGCTGTTTTATCGGTTGGTTCTGTTGCTAGCAAAAACCTGGAAGCCTACAGCATCTATCAAGGAAATCCCGCGATGAAGGTGCGCGAACGGAGGTTTGAGTAGTATTTAGTACCTGCTACAAAGTGTAATAAAACTCCAAAGACACTAAAAATCACGCTTCAATCTTGCAGTTAATCTTCCACTGCTAACAGTAAATCACTAACTGCTAACAGTTAAGGCTTCACTGTTAACAGTATTTCATTCACTGCTAGCAATAAATGCTCGACTGCATACAGTGAATCGCTAACTGTTCACAGTCAAACACTTACTGTTTACAGTTAGGGGTAGATTGTATGAAAAATAAGATATAAATAGGTAGGAGTTAAAAATATTGGAAACAAATTCAGCTTTAAAAGTATCTATCATCACCGCAACCTATAATAGCGCAAATACTATTATGGATACCTTGCATTCGTTACAAAACCAAAGCTACCGACACTTAGAACATATCATCATTGATGGACTATCCACAGATAATACCATTGAACTTATTAATTCTACCCATTTTAAAGGGGAGATTCATAGCGGAAAAGACAATGGCATTTATGATGCGATGAACAAAGGGATAGCCCTGGCAAAGGGTGATATTGTAGGAATATTGAATTCGGATGATTTTTACCCAGAGGAAACGATTATTGAGCAAGTAGTATCTCTTTTCAACGAAACAGGTTGCGATGCGGTATATGGTGACCTGGTTTATGTGGATGGAACAGATACAAACAAGGTGACACGTCTGTGGGTTTCGGGAGATTATAAACGAGAAAGCTTTCTACAGGGATGGATGCCACCTCATCCTACTTTCTTTGTAAAAAGAAGCTTATATGAAAAGTATGGATTATTTAATATTTCTTTGTGGGGTGCGGCAGACTACGAATTGATGCTACGTTTTTTGTATAAGTACCATGCAAAGGCTGCTTATTTAAATAAAGTGCTGGTTAAAATGAGAACAGGCGGGCAAAGTAATCAGTCAATATTGAACAGATTGCGAGCAAATATGGAAGATAGGAAGGCTTGGAAACTGAATGATATAAAGCCAAACTGGTATACACTCTTTTTGAAACCTTTACGAAAACTTAACCAGTTTCTGAGGTAACAAAATGGGTTTAACTTTTAATAAGATTAATCATATAATGAATAAAGGATTTCTTTTCAGGGTTGTTTTTGTAGTATTCATCGTTCTATTATCAGCCAAAAGTCTGAAAGCCCAGGATATATTAAAAAGCAAAGACCTCAGTAGCTTTAAGGTTGATGATTTGTCGGATGAGGATATCATAAAATTCAAACAACAGCTTCAACAAAGTGGTTTGTCTGAAACACAAGCAGAACAATTGGCTTTGCAGAGAGGATTGCCTTCTTCCGAATTAAGTAAACTGAGGGCTCGCATTGCGGCTAGTAGCAGCGGTTACAATAAAAGTTCCTCCATCACCAGTAGAGCTATCAGTAGGGTTATCGAAGAAGATAGTAGCAACTTGCTTCCTAGAAACAATGTGAAAGAGAAAGAAAAAGAAATAAAAAATACCGTATTTGGCAGTGAATTATTTGATAACCCAACGCCCATTTTCGAACCCAATCTCCGTATTCCCACTCCTAAAAACTATACTCTAGGCCCAGATGATGAATTGGTGATTGATGTTTTTGGGTATCAGGAAGTTAATTATCACCTGACTGTTTCTCCCGAAGGAAGTATCAATATTCCAGTTGTAGGCATTGTGCCAGTTGTAGGTATTACAGTTGAGCAAGCAACCAGACGCATCAAGGACAAAATGATTCATAGTGGTTATGCTAGTCTTACCAACAGTCAATCTCAATTACAGGTGAGCGTTGGTAAGATTCGTAGTATTAAAGTAACCGTTATTGGAGAGGTAAAGAAACCAGGTTCCTACAATATCTCTTCTCTATCCACCCTTTTCAATGCATTATATGCTGCGGGAGGACCTACCAATAAAGGTTCTTTCAGGCAGATAGAACTCATTAGAAACAATAAAATAATTACGAAGCTCGATGCGTATGATTTTATACTGAAAGGAGACCAAACAAACAATGTTCGCCTTACCGATCAGGATGTGGTGCGAATCCCTCCTGCCAAAGTGCAGGTGAGTCTTGGCGGAGAAGTAAAACGAGAAGGAATATTTGAGATACTACCAACAGATGATTTGCAAAAGCTAGTAGACTTCTCTGGTGGTTTTTCCAACGAAGCATATACTGCTTCCATACAAGTTAAGCAGGTTACGGATAAAGAACGAAGAATAAAGGACGTTGCCAAAAGCAGTTTTTCTTTGTATGTACCTCAAAAAGGAGATTCTATTGTTGTAGGAAAGATTTTGAACCGATATGATAATAAGGTAACTATTTCCGGTGCTGTTTATCGTCCTGGTACCTATGAACTGGAAAGCGGTTTTACACTTTCTAATTTAATTAAAAAGGCAGATGGTTTAAAAGAAGATGCCTTTAAAGAGCGAGGCGTAATTGTACGTATTAACGATACCGATTTAACAAAGAGAATTATTCCCTTTAGCCTTCAAGATCTAGTAGTAAAAAAAGCGACTGATATTTTATTGCAGAAGAATGATGAAGTAATTATTGGGGAAGCGGCTGCCTATCGTGAGAAGTATACCCTTACATTGGAAGGAGAAGTAAAAAAACCGGGTATATTCCCTTTCTTTCAGGGAATTACATTGAATGATTTATTGTTTTTGGCAGAAGGCGTTACCGATGCGGCAGCATTGGACAATATAGAAATTGCCAGAAGGATAAAAAGTGATGGGGGAACCCAAAAGAATGAGATGGCAACCATTGTGGATGTCTCTGCCCAAAAAGATTTGAAACTAGCAGGCAAAGAAATAGAATTGCAACCCTGGGATGTGGTTTCTGTACGGAGAAAGAAAGACTACCGAGAACAAATAAGTGTGAAAGTAGAAGGAGAAGTGAAGTATCCGGGCAACTACGTGCTTGGATCTAAAGATGAAAGGGTTAGTAGTTTATTAAAAAGAGCAGGAGGATTGTCAGAAGAAGCCTTCATTGAGGCTGCAAATTTGATAAGGGTAAATACGAGTATTCAAAAAGAGGACAATAATAAAACAGAAGAGAAGGTAAAGAAAATTCAACAGGAACTGAAAGATACAAGTAGTAGTCTGGTAGAAAGTTTTACCAAACCTACCATCAAAGTGGGGCTAAACCTCACCAAGATATTAAGTAATCCCAATAGTATAGATGATATTCTGTTGCAAGAAGGCGATGTACTCTCTATTCCTAAGCAGAAAAATGAGATAAAAGTAAATGGAGAGGTAATGGTGCCTTCCGAGGTTGTATATAAGGAAGGAGCCACTCTTAATTATTATATTGATAAGGCAGGTGGTTATACCGATAATACCCGCGAAAGAAAGGTTTATGTATTGTACCCCAATGGAGATGCCAATCGTATAAAACACTTTTTATTCATTAAAAAATATCCTAAAGTAACACCCGGTGCAGAGATATTGGTTCCTAAGATTCCCGAAAAGAAGAGTGGAGGAATGTCTGTTGCCGAAATTATTGGTCTTACAAGTGGTGTAGCTTCTTTGGCAGGGGTGGTGATAGCAATATTGAGAAGGTAACTACTTTTATTATATTAACATGAGTTCAGAAATAATTATAGTCGACCTGATACAAAAAGGAAAAGAAGCCTTTGCTTTCTTACTTAAAAAGTGGAAAGTAATACTCGCCGTTTCCTTTTTTGCTGCTATCATTGGTATTGTAAAAACCTGGTTGAAAGACCCTAACTACACCGCAGAAATGACCTTTGTAGCTGAAGGTGATAAGGGTGGCGGATTGGGTGGATATGCAAGTATTGCTGCTCAGTTTGGTTTTGATATTGGTGGCGGTGGTGGGGGTGCTTTTGCAGAAGATAACCTGGTAGAACTGTTAAAAAGCAGACGTTTGATAGACAAAACTTTACTCTCTGCTTATAACAACAATTTGTTTATAGACCAATACATTATCAATCATAAGTTCGATAAAAAATGGGCGAATGACACAGTACTAAGCAAAGCACAATTTGCCTCAATAGCTACTGGCGAATACATCCCCAAAAGGGACAGTATGTTTAATGTGATTGCAAATGATATCATCACTAAGCAGTTGGATGTAGATAAAGTAGATAAAAAATTAGACATTATCTATATCAGACTTACTGATGTAGATATGGTTTTTGCAAAAAGGTTCGTTGAGAAGTTGGCAGACAATGCCATTAAGTTCTATACCGAATACAAAACCCAAAAGAACCTGGCTAATGTGCAGATTCTACAAAGACAAACAGACTCTGTAAAAGCAATGTTGTTTGGGGGTATCTCTGATGTTGCTTCTATCAACGATTTAAACGTAAACCCTATCAAACAGGCTTTGAGAACAAGTGGGCAGAAGAAGCAGGTAGACCTACAGGTGAACTCTGCTTTGTATACTGAGCTTTTAAAGAATCTGGAGTTATCTAAATTGAACTTACGAAAAGAAACACCCCTTATTCAAATCATAGACACACCCAAACTTCCCCTTAAGAGTGATAAGAAAGGGCGTTTACTTACAGGAATCATATTTGCCTTCTTCGGGGGCATAATTTGTTCTGGTTATCTGTTACTGAAGCGTTGGCTTACAGCAGTAGCCCGCTAATGTTAGCTAATTAAAAGAATAGATGCGCTCAGTTTAGTTTCTACAATGAAGATTATACACATCATTACAAAGTTTCACGAAATGTATGGCGCTCAGCGGCATGCGGTGGAGTGTATGAAAAATCATTTGCAAAACGGACATCAGTGTTTGGCTATTGCAGGCACCGACGGAGAAGCAACCAATACTATCAAACTACTTGGGATAGAGGTTATTACAATTGCTAGTATTAAAAATGCCTATAACCCCTTTTTCGATACCAAGGCTATTGCAAGCATCGTCTCTATTATAAAAGAGTACCAACCCAATCTGGTTATTTCCCATTCTTCAAAGGCGGGTGTGCTGGCAAGAATTGCTTGTTATAAAACAAAGACGCCCAATATATTCACGGTTCATGGATGGCCATTTGAAAACGGTACGCCCTTTTATCAGAAAGTAGTTGCATTGGCTGTAGAACGATTGCTGATACCCTTTAGTGATACTTATGTATGTGTATCCAACTATACGAAAGAATTTGGACTGTCTAAATTGCCTCTTGATAAATCTCGGGTATATGCTTGCCCCAATATGCACGAGAAAAAAGAAAAACCTTATTTAGTAGATAAGCCCCTCAAGCACAATGTATTGATGGTAGGAGGTTTTAGGGCACAAAAAGACCACCTTACCGCATTGAGGGCTTTGCGTAGTATGATAGAAGCTAAAAAGATCCCTTCCATACATTTTACTTTTGTGGGGG
>CAISCV010000226.1 GCA_903883945.1 uncultured Chitinophagaceae bacterium
ACCTTATTACGCAAATCTGTACTGTTGCGTAGGGATAATAATTCTTCCCTGTCACCATCACTCAAGATAACCCTTCGACGTATCATAATATCGTTTATTATATTAACGATATTCTTTCCAATTTATTTAATTTACAATGTAATCAGTAGCTTTTCTTTGTAACCATAACAAACTTAAAGTAAACTAGTTTTTTTACAGCAAGCAATGTAGAAAAGAGAAAATAGATTATTTAATTTTTTTCTCTTTTAAGACACATTGCCCAACGAATCTAATTCTAACAATCGCATTTGAATTTATAAGGAAGTTGTTTAAACCTATTTAAGCAATAAAGAAGGAATCATAGAAGATTAAAAAGTGCTTTGTTTGATTATTGCATTTATAAGCTTGTGTAAGAGGAGGGGATTTAAACTGAAGTTATGATTGACTAAAGTGTTCTTAAAGAATCCTGCAAGACAAGTAATAGCCTGTTCTTTTGTGATAATATAGGATCAATCCTAGTTTTTTCCAGTCCTTAAAGTAGGGAACACAATGATTTATATAATCCTCAGACATTATTTAAGTAGATGCTAGAGTTGTTAACCGCTTCCACCAAGGATTATAATGTGATATTAATATTCTTGATTGCAGATGTGGGCTTTTTGATTAATTAACTGAGCCCTGTTTGGAGAGAGAAATAGAACTAAATATGAAACCTAATATAAAAATAAAAAGTATAATACAGACAGGTATTAATACTTTGATGAAAAATTACATAAGAAGAAATAAGATTGAATATTCAATTGCTTGGATAGACTCTTTTAAAAGACACGTCAGAAAAATAAATGCGCCAATCAGATCTAATTAAAAATAAAAAAGCATGGATTTAAGTAAAAGATGAAGGTCAACGCAACTCAAGTTAAGGTCAATGCAGTTAAACGCATTATATCTGCACACATCTGCGTTTTTTGTTTTACTTAAATAAATTATATTGATTCTTCAATAAATTTTTCTTGTGATGAGAAACTAATCTCAAATCAAAATATTGACAAAAATTGGCGGTTTGATATTAAATCTTTCTCACCGCCAATAGCCTAAAACGAATACGACAAATGTGCCATTGCCTTCATTCTAAGTTCTGTCTGTCCTTCAGCAAAGTCCTGGCTAGTGGGTAATTGTACATTCACACCAAATCCTATTGCTTTATAGTTTAATTCTACCCCCGCAATAGCAGTCACCAGATGACTTCCTGTATATTGAATTTTCTCTCTTTGTAGTTTGTTGGCGGAAGTCTCTTCATAACCTAACCCAACATTGGGAGATATGGCTAAGTGACCATTGCCAAGATGATAAAACGCCAATAAGTTACTCGAGAACTTATTGCCATATTGATATTTGTCGGTGTTTTCCGTATTCATCTTGTAATTGGCATTTGCATTTACACCAAACCTCCCGTACTGTAAATTATATTGACCATTCAGTATAAAGTCTGTACTGCCAGTGCCTATTTGTGCATTGATGTCAGCAATGCTAGTATCGCCAATTGCGAAAGTACCAGTAGGAACCTTCAATCCCCCACCAATCCATAGTTGTTGTTTGATGGCTTTGTTATTGTTCAAAGGAGTAATACTTTGCCAGATATTGTATTGTGCCATCACCGAAATATCCCCCAGACCCTTAGTGTTAGTAGTGCCGTCGTCATCTATTTGTTTGTTAGTGTAATAAGGTACAAATGCCATCACGCGCAACTTCCTGTTGATGTTATAGCCACCCCATAAATCAATGGAGTTATAGTAGTTGTTACTATGTTGGGTAATATCATTGGCCAACTGCGTATGATATTCCGAGTAGTTGTACCTGAATCCAATAAACTGACGCTTGAAGTCGGGCATCAGGCCCATATAGAGGTTGCCTCCACCACAGCCACAAATCGGGCAGGCAAAACTGTTAAAGGTGATTACTATTGCAATTATTGCAATTAATATTTTTTTCATTGATAGATTATTTTATTGTGATAAGAATGATGATTATCCTTTGTTTTCAAATGTTTACCCTTTTGATGTCATTGAATGCCAATTCGATCGTAATGAACGCCCACTCTGTCGCATTGAAGACCAACTCGATGCCAATGAACCCCCATCCGATACTTTGAAACTTTTTTAAGCAGAATCAGGAAACCACATCCGGTGGATGATAAGTAGAAGTATTGTACTGTTGAGGATGGAAGTGTTGGATATTGGCTAGTAATAATAAATCAATCGTAGTGATAGTTCTATTGAAGGATAAGGAACTAAATGTATCATTAAACACCTCCACCTTATATTTAACAGGCGTCTTAGATTCTGTGCTTGTATCTGTATCCTTTTGAAGTTGTTTACCCAAATAGCATTTACCCTTACAGCAACTATTTACCTTCTTTCGGTTAACGCATAAGTTCTTGGAAATGAAGGGTTGGTTGCACTTAAACGCAATAATCACAGCCCACTGCTGAAAGCAGAACACCATCATTACAATGATTAATAGTAACGACCGAACAAACTTCATACGAGCAAAAATAGGAGAATTAGATAATAGTTAAAGTAGATCGATTTAACTAATATCTCCTAACTCCTAACTCATAACTCCTTATTACTTCCCCGCATCATACAAACGCCTCACTTCCTCAGGTTGCAATAATCTGTCGAACACTTGAAAGTTGTCTATAATAGCTGGGTGACCCACAAAGAAATCCAACGCATCTGTTGAGATATCCTTGGAGCCAATGCCCTTGGCTACTTGCTCTCCATTAAGGTATAGCCCCGCTTCATTTTCATTGATACTCAACACCACAAACTGCCACTGACCTGTTGCTACTTTACCTCCCGATAGTCTGGTAGGTCCTGCGCGTAAGGTTCCGTTATTAATCTCACAAGAGACTGTTTTATAGCTCTTACCAAAAGCAGTATATCCTTCCTTACTGAATAACTTTCCACTCTTTTCATCTGTTTTAAACCAAACGGCAACGGTTAATGCATTCTCACGCATCTTTAAATCATACAATTTAAAGGCGGCTTTGATAGCTGGACGAGATACATTTACATCGACCAATCGGGCTGTTTCTGTTTCTACTGACTGAGAAGACAATGCTTTGTTGCTGTGCATTCCTGCTGCGACAGATGAGCTAGCTTCTATCCATATCTTATACGCCCCATCAATAGGATAATCGCCCATACTGCCATCCCATTTACTAAAATCGAACTTACCCAAAGAGCCTGCCTCAGGTATCTTCACTAAATGGATATCCATCTTAGCAGGAAGTGTTAAGGTTTTTCCATTACTAAATACCGCCGCATTGATAGTAGTTGTTTTTGATACCGTAAATGGTGCTGTATAAACAGGCGAATTTACATTTGGCACTGTACCATCTAATGTGTAATGAATCTCTGTCTTCTTATCTCCCTTAAAGTCTAGAACAAACTTAGTAGGCGTATATATTTCATACAAATTCGATGCAGTTGTTTTTCCTTCAGGAAGGATAGAAACCAAAGAAGGTCTTGACAGATTATTGCCATTCAAATCAACAATCTGCCCATCGGGGAACACCACTTTACAAGTAGGTTCACTAGGGCCATAACGAAGGGAGATGGTATGCCAGCCTTGCGTTAAAGCTATCTTTCCATTTAGACTTCTACCATAAACCCCTCTTTGAGCAATGATTGTATTATCTATTCTTACTTGATTCTGGCAACTAGCCTGCAATGC
>CAISCV010000227.1 GCA_903883945.1 uncultured Chitinophagaceae bacterium
AAGCCTGCCGGCTTTGAGGCAAAAAGATTCTAAAAGCGACATTTATTCAATCTTGCAACAACTTTTCAATAAATTAAATTTAGATGCGTTTGCCCTGTAAATAAATATACCCAACAGATACTTTAATAAAGTATTTTGCAGCTTCAAATTATCCTTTTATGATAAAATGTTTCAAACTTACAGCAATGCTCGCAGCCCTTATTTATTTTCCTGTTGCTGCAATAGCTTGGGGACAATTAGGACACCGAATAGTAGGCGAAATTGCTTCTTCCTACCTCACCCCCAAAGCAAAAGTTGCAGTACAGAAAATATTAGGTAACGAAAGTCTGGCAATGGCTAGCAACTGGGCTGACTTTGTAAAGTCCGACACTGCCTTTAGATACCTCAACAGCTGGCATTATATCGACTTCAAAGAAGGTTTATCCGAGGCTGAATTTAACAGTTATCTGGCAACAGACTCTGCCACAGATGCCTACACCAAACTAAACTTCATTATTACCCAGCTAAAAAAAGAAAGCCTTCCGCAAGAGAAAAAAGTAATGTATTTACGTTTATTGGTTCATATTATTGGCGACATACACCAACCCATGCACACAGGCAGACCCGAAGACATGGGAGGTAATAAAATAAAACTATCCTGGTTCAACCAGCAAACCAACCTTCATTCGATATGGGACGATAAAATAATAGAGGCACAACAACTTAGCTACACCGAATATGCAAAAACCATCAATTTCGCCACCCCCATTCAAATAGCTGCCTGGCAGAAAGAAACTATCGCTGCTTGGTTATACCAATCGCACCAGATAGCCGAAAAGCTATATACAGAAGTAGCCCCCGACGATAAATTAAGTTACCGTTATTCTTACTACCACCTTAGTATCTTAAACAAACAACTATTGGAAGGGGGGGCATTTAGCAGGAATTATCAACCAGATTTTTCAATAACAACTAATCATAATATAAAAGACCTCGAAGTTTACCTTCGAGGGGCTTTTTATTTCTATATCTCTCAAAAAATCTGATAACAAAACAACAATTACTTTACCTTTTATTACTTCAACATAAGGTGAACCTGATAGATTTGGAATTTTAGTATATTTAATTCTCAAAACCCCTACCATCTTCAACCAAACTAGCCCTTACTCTACTGGAGGAAGTAAGAAATCTCAAATCTTTTTTAATAATACTTGTAACGTATTAAACACTAAAATGGTACTAGATTCCTCTGAGAATTGACGCAATCTGCGAGCAGTTTAATCTCAATTTAAGTCCGATGGGTATATATAATACTGCAGATTTAAACATGAAAACCGGAGTTTCAAGAAAACAAAAAAGGATTCTCGTTGGAATTTCCATATTTTTTGTGGCTCTTGTGGCTAATCCATTTGTATTCATTTTTGTATAATCAATGGATGTAATCCCTTATTATTTACAAAAGTAGTAATCTATATGCTTGTAGTAATTTAATTAATAAAAACTAAACACCTACATACCTGTTGGCTCGATTCATTTATTGAATTTTGTATAATCAGAAACAATTTCAAACTAATTACGCAACATACTTAAATTAAGACAAAATGAACATTCAACTTTCTACAACTAGCAGACAAAAAAACAAAATCCTTAGTAAAGTGGTGATATCAATATGTATCACTACTTCTTATGTTGGTTGCTTTAGTTCTTCCAAAATAGACAAATGGGTTGGTAAGCACTATGAGCAAAGCGCTACAACACCCGTACACAATTCTAGAGGTTTCCTCACCGTAAAAACAACCGATCAGATAACAGCTACCGACGAGTTCTCTATTACCGAAAATCATAAGTATACAGTACTGCCACTTCCTTTTTATGCACAGTGGCAATCATCCAACATTTGCACCTTAAATGAGTTTGTTCCTTTAAATATTTTTAGTGCCACTGCTAATTTATATGCAAACAAGTTAGGCTTAAAGAAACTATTGAATGGACAAACGCTTGAACTCACTGTTTGCAATTTGCCACATTGGTTTTCAGTGGTAGATAAGGGATGGGCTGTTTGGCCCATCCCTTATTTAGGAGCAAAAAATATTTCCATAGACTGATGGTGGTAAAGTTTAGACTACTACAAGGCATCACCGTCGTAAAGTCGGGAACAATCACTTTGCCCATTACAGATAAAGAATAACACGAAAAAGGTTTTCAGTCTCCCCGAAAGATGACAGACAAATACCTATGTCATTATGATGAAAGTATCAAAACATTAAGTGTAAATTGCATAAATAAGCTTTTGCCACAGTTGCAAGAAGACGCCAATACGTTAACTATGAAATAGGTTTTATTATCACACCAGTTCAGAAGCAAAATAGAAAACAAAATACTCTTTAGCTTTTTTGTAAATAAGTGACAGCAACCGTTCACATTCTGCTTTAAGGCAGCTTTATTCAGGAAGGATTCGCTCTATGACTTCGGTTAAAGCGCATCACCCATAATTGAGTCTATAGGGTAAGCTCTTTTGAGCTTTATTGTTACTCAAGCATGTTTTATTATTACTGTTTTGTGCTATACTGTTACTTGCGTGGGTTATATTGTTAGTCTTGCAACTTTAAATGACAACAGTAAAGCACATACTGTTATTTTTGTTCAATATAAGCCTTCTTGACCCTGTCTAAGTGTGCAATGAAATTATTTATATCGGCATTATAACCATACTTTACTTCGCTGAGTGGGTTTCCCTTTAAGTCTAAGAACATATAAAGTGGTTGTGCATTGAAGCCGAATTTGGTTACCTCATAATCGAGGTTCTTCTCACCTACTGTTGTTATTTTATCCCCTTTTGCATTGGTATATTGCTCGGAAGCAGGGAGTTCGGTGCTTTCATCTACATATAAACTAATCAATACAAAGTCATCTTTTAAACGTTTCAACACGGCTTCATTCTTCCATACCTGTTCTTCCATCTTACGGCAATTGGTGCAAGAATGTCCCGTAAAGTCGAGCATTACAGGTTTATTTAGTGACTTAGCTGCCGCTAATCCTTCTTCTAAATCGAAGTAAGCAGTGAGCCCAAAAGGAACTTTTAGTTTGTTGATATACTTTTTTGGAGGGACTGTATTATTATTTAATGATAGGGAGGTATTATTTGTACCAATGCTATACTGAAGGTTATCTAAGTTAAAGTCCTGGGTAGTGGCAGGAGGAATTAAACCGCTTAAGGGCTTTAGTGGAGCCCCCCATAAACCAGGCACCATATATAAGGCAAAACAAAAAGCAGCAATGGCAAAGAACAAACGAGGCACACTGATGAATTGTAACACACTGTCGTGAGAGAACTTCAGTTTACCTATGAGATAATAGCCTAACAAAAAGAAATCTACAATCCAAATGGTTAGGAACACATCTCTGTTCAATAGATTCCAATGATAAATTAAGTCTAGGTTAGAAAGAAACTTCATAGCTAAGGCTAGTTCTATAAAACCAAAAGACACTTTAACCGAGTTGAGCCACCCCCCACTTTTAGGCAAGGAATGAAGCATAGAAGGGAAGAAAGCAAACAACGAAAAGGGAAGTGCCAAACCTACACCAAAACCCAACATTCCAATAACAGGTGCCAGACTAATCCCTTCGCTACTTGTTTGACCTAACAACGTACCCACAAATGGTCCGGTACAAGAGAAAGAAACAATGGCAAGCGTCAACGCCATAAAGAAGATACCGGTTATGCCCCCTTTACCCGCTTTTTCATCGGCTTTATTGGCCCAACTATTAGGGAGGGTTAGCTCGAAAGCGCCAAAGAAGGAAATAGCAAACACTAGAAAGATTGCAAAAAACAATAGGTTGGCTGTGGCAGAAGTGGAAATAGAATACAATACCGAATTACCAAACAATAAAGTAAGTAATAGAGTAGGAATAGTATAAATACTGATGATTGACAATGAATAAATGAGCGCATTGCGAATGCCCGCCTGGTGTGAGCCACTCCGTTTAATAAAGAAACTAACGGTAACAGGTATTAATGGAAATACGCAAGGTGTGAACACCGCCAACAGCCCTGCCAACAAGGCAATGATGAACGTTCTGATTAAAGACATTTTCATGGCTTTGTTCTTAGAAGCTGGCGCAACTGTTTTTTGTACATTGATGTTTACACTAAACTTCTCTTCGCCCAAAGGAAACTCATCTCCTTTTTTACTCAACCAAACAAAGGAACCTTTTAGGGTAATGGCACTATCACTATGTATATTTAATGGAAATAAGAACCTTACTGAGTCTGAGAACAACCGAAAACTAGTACCATCTGGTTGTTTTAGTATTTGCAAAGCACCCTCTTCTTTTACAGTGTCACTTGAATGTACTAATTTAGAGAAGACCGTATCTAGTTGCAAAGCAGACACAAATGCATCAATCTCATTATTCTTCTTCACGGAAAACAATTGCCATCCTTTAGGGATGCTTGCAGAAACGATTAACGTTTGAACAGTATCATTTACAGTGGCAGTGCTAAAACTAAACTGCACAGAAGGTTGGGTCTGTGCAGTAGCTTTAAAAGAGTTTGTTGCCAAACATACGATTATAAGCAACAAGCAACTATATCTAAGTGAAGTATTTATCATTATTGAAGCTTAATATCAAAAGATTTCTTGGTTGGCGGCAGACACTGGTCGTCATTGCAAACCATATATTCTATGGTTCCGGTAATGTTTGTCTTTATACCTGGTTTCACTTTTACTTCTTGGGTAAAGACTACCGCATTAGAATAAAACAATACATCGGTATGAAATGCATTATCATATACCTTCTCTAATTTACCTGTTTCTTTTGGCGTGCCGATTAACTTAACCAATGGATTGGGTGAAAACTTTATTTCGGTAGGCACTGGCCCACTTTTACCTGTATTCTGAGAATAGATATGCCAAGGCTTTTTTACTGTAGCTGTAATTACTACTTCATACCCTCCCTCTTTTGGCTTTGCTTCATACTTAAAATCGACAGGGTTCTTAACCTGTGCACCTACGATTGTTGCAAATGCAATTGTGAGCGCGAATAAAAGAATCTTTTTCATTGTTATTTATCATTTGTAGGTTACTAGTTACAAGTCACTGTTTAAAAGTTCTAGGTAACTAACTGCCTATGACTAATAACCTGAAACTTGTAACTTGTCTTAATTCAATCCTAAAATATTAAAAACCGTAACCCCATCTAGATTACCCAATAATTTGTTGGTTGCTCTTTCGGGGTGCGGCATCATTCCAAATACGTTACCTGCTTTATTACGTATGCCAGCGATATTCCTTACAGCGCCATTAGGATTTCCTTCTTCTCTTAATTCACCTTCTTCGTTGCAATACTTAAAAAGAATCTGGTTGTTTGCTTCTAATTCATTCAACAGGTTATCATCTGCAAAATACCTTCCTTCACCATGCGCAATAGGAATTTTTAATGCGCCTGAGGTCTCGTTCTTTAAGTATACATTCTTACAAATAAACTGTCGGCTTTCATTGAGCAATAAAGCACCGGGTAACAAGCCACTTTCGCATAAAATCTGGAATCCATTACATACACCTAGTACTTTCCCCCCTCTATTTGCAAATTCGATAACACTCTTCATCATTGGACTAAAACGAGCAATGGCGCCACAACGTAAATAATCTCCATAGCTGAACCCACCGGGCAAAACAATACAATCATCGGAAGTAAACATACTTAAGTCCTCGTCTTTATGCCAAAGCATTATTACTTCCTTACCCAAATCTTGCTGCAAAGCATCAAACATATCCCTGTCGCAATTAGACCCTGGGAAAACAACAACACCAAATTTCATATTATACAATTTTATTTTTTTCCAAAAGTCTCAAAGACATTAAGAAGCACAAAGAGTAGCTAAGCAACACGCCTCTTTCCCTAACCCCACTCAACTTTTCCCTTATTTCCTATCTCCTCTAAGTCTCACTCCTTCTTCCTCCTACTTACACAACACCCAATTGGTATGCACCACTAGTATTATAGAAACAAAGAAAATAATATTGGGTAACCATGCTTTTTTAGGATATAAATAGGCATTCCCAATAAAGGATGAGAGTGGCACTATCCACAGGATAGCGGAATCTAATCCACAGTTTTTAAATACAAAAGGTATCGGTAGCATTACCAACAACATTACTATCATAACCCCCCAATTCTTCCTAATTTGTATTACCATCCTGGTATTCTGCAAACTCCAATATTGCAAACCTATTAATAACATGGCTAATATAGCCCCTACTTTTACCCACAACCATACATCGGTGTTGTTAATTGGCATTTTTAGTTGAAAGTGAGGTAGTGTTTTAAAGAATAAAAACATTTTATCATCCAGAAACAAAAAGGAGACGAAGATATAGATAGGGGCTAAAATACCTAACAATAAAACGAACCACTCGCTTAAAACGAAGGGTCTAACAACAGCCAATGCAAACAAAGCAACAGGAATTAATATGATAGTCGGGTGATAACAGAGGAATGAGAATCCTACCAAAAGCCCTGTATTGAACAAAGTTTCTTTGGGCTTGGGGCTACCATACAGTTTAATCAGAAATATAAATACCCATATAACAAAGGAGTTGCCAATTAACGCAGCCGAAAGAGACGTCCATTGGGGAATAATAGCTGTCAGCAAGATGTAGGCAAGACCTGCGGTGAAGCCACTGATGTTGTACATCTTTAACTCGTTGAGTAACCAATTTAACCTAATTGCTTGCAACAAAATAATTAACAGATATAAATACGGGGCTATACGAGGATAGAGAATATTAAGTGAATAGTGCCTTAATACAAAGGAAACCAACCCATTATCTTCGTTAATTACACCTATTACAGGGTGGAGAAACAAATGTATATGAACAAGGCCGCATAAAATGACCAGAAAGATGACACTACCAATAGATTTATCCTTAAATAAGAAAACCACAGCTTAAATTAAATAATTAAAAATCGATTTTTGCAAAGCAAATGTAGTTTCTATATCGGCAAGGCAAAACAATTTGTCTGATGCCTGTTTGTTTTCCATATCGCGGCATAAACTCATACTCCCCATTTAGTGACTTAAGCGCGGGGCTACGAGACAATTGCCCATTGGGAGAAATGCTCTGGTCGTTCAGTAACATTTCTCTTTTAGATTCCAAATTAAAAAGAAAATGTACTTTATCACCGGAATTCAACACCCCATAACTAATAGTATTTTCGGTGTCGTCGGCTTGTTGCATTTTGCGAATAACATTGCTCCAATCTAGTTTTCCATTTATATCTACTGAAAGCATAATTACATTATCGGCAAAATACTTGGTTGTATTGCTATAATTTCTTGCATAGGGATTATAATACATTCCTCCTGATCCGTAAACCGAATAGTTGTTAAACCCATTGTAGGGAGAACCGAAGCCATTCCATCTGTTAAATGGATCGCTATTATCGGTAGTGGAGTAGTATGATTCTGCTGCCAACAAAAACCCTCCATCCCTTTTTACAACAATGTTTCTGAGGTAATAGTCATTTAATGCCGTCTTGGCAGTCCCATTTGTTTTGGCATCTTCCAAAAACTCGTCATTAAAAGTAAGGGTCGTATTTAATAGGGGTTTTCGGGTGTACTTATCCCAACTGTAACAGTAGAACCCATTCACATCGCCCCGGCGTTGTTTTGAAAACAGGGTTGTAATAAGATAATGTTTGTTGAAGTTATCCACTTTCAAACGTACATCATCTAAGAAAATGCCATTTAGGTTTATTTCATCTACACTTAATGTGTCTTCTAAGGCTGGCTTGGTAATCATTTTCACACTACTTATGATTTCGCTTTGTCCACTTCCGTTTGATTTAATAAAAACTAAATCGCCTTCGTTATCAACCTGAAACTCCGATAAAGTTGCATTGCGTTCTTTCATAGGAATCCTCAACACAGACCTTTTTTGCATCTCCAATTGTTTATTGTATAGTGTTGTAGTAACAATATTTGCTTTTTCATCTTCGGGTTTACTTATTTTGACTACTACAATTTTTTGTTTATCCTCACTATTGATAACGGTGTAAATCTTATTATTTGCAAAAAAAGAAATATTAGTTGTATCTAATTGTAATGGCTTTCCAACGATTTTACCCATCTCATCAAACTTTACTGCTATACAATACACCACTCCTTTGTGCTGGTACTGATAGAACATAAAATAGTTATCGGGGTACAGAAGGAAATTCTCATTGATAATTTTTTCTGGTAGAAACTTCAATCTTTCCTTAGCCACTTCCTGCATCTCTGCGTCATACAAAGTAATAGAACTATTGTCTCTATTGTTTTTATAGATATGGATATTCCCCTTTAATTTCCCTATTATCTCATATTTCAATTCCTTAATATCTTCGCTATTAGCCACTGAATAATTAATTAGTTGGCACTTTGTAGCGCTTGTTACTGACAACAAAAGGAGTGAAAGAATAAATACTTTCCATTTCATAAATACAATATTTTTCGTCTCTTCTTAACATATAGGAATGTAGATATAAAGTACACTATAGATTGTGATTTTTCTTATGACTTTTCTATTTACTTTATGTTCCTATTTGTTTATTTCTTACAAATGTGCCACTTTAAATGGGTACTACATTTTCTTTTGAATTTTTCTTTACTTTTTCGGGTAAAGATGCCATAATTGATAGTTTTAATGCTTCCACTAATCTTTTTTTAACAAAATCTCTATGGGTAATAAGGCTCACTTCTCTTACTGGCTTGGGTAAACTGAAGTGTTTGACACAACTCAATTGCTGTTCGGTGAGATCAAGTGTTGACAATTCGGGTAGAATTGTAATGCCATCATTTATTTCTACCATCCTACGAAGGGTTTCCAAACTACCCGCTTCATACTCGAAATAACTACCTTCTTTTGTATTTCGCCTTAGCTCACAAAGGTTAACAATCTGACTTCTAAAACAGTGTCCTTCTTCTAACAACCACAATTTTTTCGGGTCTATGTCTGTAGGCAAAACATATAATTTTTTGTATGCGGCGTTGTTGCGGCTTACATAAGCTACCATTTCCTCATAAAACAAAACGTCTTCTTTGATCCCTTTTTCGTTTAGTGGTGTTATGAGCAAGCCTACATCTATGCGCCCTTCTCTTAGACGCGTTATGAGCACATCGGTGGTGAGCTCGTTGATAACAAGCTTTACCAATGGAAATTTTTGGGTAAAAGACTGTATAAATAAGGGCAAGAGATAGGGTGCCAAAGTTGGTATGACTCCAATTTTAAGTTCTCCTGTTAGAATATTCTTTTTAGAGTCCACCATTTCTGCAAATTCGGCACATTCGCTCAAAATTTTACGGGCTTGTTTGATTAATTGCTCACCAGGTTCGGTAGGTATTATTGGTTGCTTGGATCTATCAAAGATTTTAACGCCTAAGGCTTCTTCTAAATTTTGAATCTGGACACTCAGTGTGGGCTGGGATACAAAACAATGCTCGGCTGCTTTGCCGAAGTGCCGATACATATCTACTGCTACAATGTAATTTAATTGGGTGAATGTCATTAATAAATCCTTATTCAGAAAACGTCAAAGTAAGTGTATTGTTTTATACTTTTTAATTATCATCAAATTGGGATAAAGCGTAAATGCAAGTAAATAATTGATAGCACCGTTTTTTGTACCCTTACGATTCCTTTTGTTTTACTACGTTTGCTGAGATAATAGTACTTGTTAATGATAAAGAAGCTGCTTCACGCGATACAATACATTAAGTTTTATCTGAGCGCTTCTAACAGCAAAGGGCATGGCACCCACTCTCCACTTGTTTACCATTTTATAACCGAAATATTAAATGACACTCGAAACTTCTACGCTTACCAAGACATTGACATTGTAAAAAAACAATTATTATCTGACAATAGAAAGCTAAATTTTTTAGGAAAGGAAACTTCAGTGGCATCTTTCATGAAAGAAGCCATTCCAACAAAGTACAACAAACTCCTCTTTCGGATGGTCGCTTACTACAAACCAAACTATATAATAGAGGTAGGCAGTTCTCTAGGTATCACAACAGCTTATTTGGCATCGCCGGAAAAAAGAAATTTGGTACAGACCATAGAAACTAATCTAGAATTAGGAGTAATTGCTAGTGAGACCCTATCATCTTTAGCGCTACCCAATACAACTCAATCGAAAGGTAGTTTGAAAGAAGTAGTGTCCAAATTATCCGAAAGAACGTTTGGGTTCATCCTCATCAATCATGCAAATTGGGAATCAGAAGAACTTGCACAGCATCTATTGGACTTTGTTGAAGAAGACGCAATCGTTATTTTCGTTGAGATTAACAAAAACCTACAAACTAAATTATTTTGGGATAACCTAATTTATCAACAGAATAAAACGATTTCGGTAACTCTTTTTTATTTCGGAATTATATTTTTGAAAAAAGAAGTATTGAAAAAACAACAATTCACAATACGTTTTTAGTACATTCGCAGCGTTCGAAAGGATTACTTCTATTCTATTCATCTAATCTATATTAATGACAGCAGGTATTTTAAAAGAACCCCAAGGAGAAAACAGAGTTTCATTATTACCAGAACAAGCAGCCACTCTCCTAAAGAAAGGCATTACTGTTTTGGTTGAAGATGGCGCAGGCGACGCAGCGTTTGCAAACAACGATACTTATACAGAAAAAGGAATCAAAGTCGTCTCTCGCAATGAAGTTTTGCAACAAAGCGACATGGTATTTTCCATTCAGTTATTAACCCCAGCGGATGAAGCCTCTTTAAAGCCTAACGTAGTCCTATTGGGTGTGTTCCAACCGTTATTCCAGTTTAAAACAATTCAAACATGGAGTAGTAAGGGACTAACAACCTTTAGTTTAGACATGCTTCCGCGTACAACCAGGGCACAAGCCATGGATGTATTGAGTAGCCAGGCGAATATAGCAGGTTATAAAGCGGTTTTGACAGCTGCAAACCTCTTCCCGCGTTACTTCCCTATGTTCATGACTGCAGCTGGTAGCATTCCTCCTGCAAAAGTGTTGATACTTGGTGCAGGCGTGGCTGGTCTACAAGCTATTGCAACTGCAAAACGTTTAGGCGCAGTAATTGAAGTGTTCGATACCCGTCCTGCTGTTAAAGAAGAAGTAATGAGTTTGGGTGCTAAGTTCGTTGAAGTTGAAGGCGCTGCCGATGCAAGCAAAGCAGGCGGGTATGCAGTTGAACAATCTGACGAATACAAGCAAAAACAACAACAAAAACTAGCTGAGTCTGCTGCTAAAGCTGATATAGTTATTACTACTGCTCAAATACCCGGCAAACCTGCACCTATATTATTGTCTGAAGCAATGCTGGATAATATGAAAGCAGGTAGCATTATTATAGACATCGCTTCTGCAACCGGTGGTAACACACCATTTACCAAGAACAACGAAACTATTGTTAGAAAAGGGGTTACCATCTATGGTAACAGCAACCTTCCTAGTACCATGGCGTTCGATTCTAGTAAACTTTACGGTAAAAACGTATTAAACTTCTTACAATTAATCTTAACGAAGGAAGGAGAGATAAACCTAAACTTCGAAGATGACTTAGTAAAAGGAAGTTGCATCACCCACGGTGGAGAAGTAGTAAACGACAGAGTAAAAGCGTTACTGTAGTCGTTAGTGGTTAGTTGTTAGTTATTAATCACTACATATTAATTGTCAATCATCAATAATAAAACTTTAAAAATGGAATACATACTCAATTTTATAAACAATAGTCAACAGATAATCTACATTGTTATCCTGATGATCTTTTTAGGTATCGAAGTAATTGGCCGGGTACCAAGCGTATTGCACACACCTTTGATGAGTGGTGCAAATGCCATTCACGGAGTCGTAATCATCGGTGCCATCATCGTAATGGGCAAAGCGGCAGACACCAATTATGCAGCAATAGGGCTTGGTTTCCTTGCAGTAGTACTTGGTACACTTAACGTTGTGGGTGGATTTGTAGTTACAGACAGAATGTTGGAAATGTTTAAGAAGAAAAAATAAGGATTCCCATTTATTCTCCTCAGGTATCTCAAAATACTATACACTAATACTTACTTAAACATTAATTTAATAAAATGGAACTGAACATACTTACTATCTGCTACTTAATCGGCTCAATAACCTTCATTTTAGGTTTAAAAATGCTTTCTAATCCTGCAACTGCGCGTAAAGGAAACCTTATTGCTGCAGCTGGTATGGCAATAGCAATTGCAGGTACCATCTTTTTATATAAAGATGAAGATGGAAATGGCTTACACAACTACGGATTCATCTTCGGTGGTCTTGCAATCGGAACATTAGTTGGCTTTCTAGCTGCCAAAAAGGTTAAAATGACTGCAATGCCAGAGATGGTAAGTCTTTTTAACGGTATGGGTGGTGCTTGCGCTGGCTTAATTTCTATTATCGAGTTTGGTCGTATCTCAAATGAACTGGGTTCTGGAAAAACTTTCCACGGAACCTTGTTAATCATTTTCTTAGGATTAATTATCGGTTCTGTTTCCTTTGCCGGCAGTATGATTGCCTGGGGCAAATTGAACGGAAAAGTAAAAGACTTCTCCTTCCCTGGTCAACAAATAATCAATACAATCATGTTATTTGTAATGGTATGTATTGCTGGCTATTTAATATTGAATATCACCCCTGCAAACTCTTATTTGTTCTACATTATCCTTGCAGGCGCTTTATTGTATGGTATTCTTTTCGTGTTTCCAATTGGAGGTGCAGACATGCCCGTGGTAATTTCTTTATTAAACTCATTTACGGGTGTTGCTGCTGCTTGTGGTGGCTTCCTTTACAATAATAAAGTAATGCTAACGGGTGGTATTCTTGTAGGTGCTGCTGGTACTTTGTTAACCATCTTGATGTGTAAAGCAATGAACCGTAGCCTTTTGAACGTATTGATTGGTTCTTTTGGTGGCGACAAAGGGGGGGCTGCACAGGTTTCTGCTAGTGGTGGTACTTATAAAGAAATTTCCATCAGCGATTCTGCCATGGTGATGGCTTATGCAAATAGGGTTGCCATTGTGCCTGGTTACGGACTTGCTGTAGCACAAGCACAACACATTTGTCATGAATTAGAGAAGCTTTTAGACGAAAAAGGGGTTGAAGTTATTTATGCTATTCACCCCGTTGCAGGTCGTATGCCGGGTCATATGAACGTTCTTTTGGCAGAAGCGGATGTTAGCTATGATAAACTTTTGGAAATGGAAGATGCCAACGACCTTTTCAAAACAACAGACGTTGTTTTAATATTGGGTGCGAATGATGTGGTTAATCCTGCGGCTAAAAACGACCCTGCCTCTCCTATATATGGCATGCCAATCCTAGAAGTTGAGTTGGCTAAGAATGTAATTGTAAACAAACGTAGTATGAAGCCTGGTTATGCAGGTATTGAAAATGAACTCTTCTTCCAACCTAAAACATCCATGTTATTTGGTGATGCAAAAGGTGTTTTACAACAATTGGTAAGCGAAATAAAGAGTTTGTAATATACTAACTTAATAACACTAAAAAAGGATAAGCTTAATTGATTATCCTTTTTTTGTTTACGAACATTTACTTTTTACTATAAAACACACATCCCAGTTAACTATTAAAAATTAACTGGGATGTATTTATATTCTTTAACCTTCTCAACTCTTAAAAGGAAAACTGTTTAGGAGCTAACCATGATAAATTTATTTCGTCGGGAACTTTCATTCTTTCTGCAATTCTCTTGTATCTATCAGCAAGTGTGCATAGATAATCTTGCGCTTTACTTGCACCATCTTTTAAATCTGTTAATGAATCAATTTTCCATAGTGATACAAGATGCTCAATGATGCTAGCATAGTCCCAAGTAGTATATACGCCTATCTTTTGAGTGATTGCAGAGAAATCAACAAACATATTTTTATTTTTTCCGCCCTGATCAATCAAAACGGCTGGCATAGTTATTTGCTTGCGCATCATTTGTTCGAAAGCACTTAATGCCCCATTGGGATCTATTTCAAAAATCTTAGACATAAATGACTTGTAGGCTTTTTCATGCCTTGCTTCATCACCTGCAATGGTCTTACATATTTTTGACAAGGTAAAGTCTCCTGCTTTATCTGCTAGTTTACCTGTATTAACATGCGAAACCCTAGTTGCCCTTTCCTGGAAAGATGTATACACAATAGCTTGATAAGGATCGTTACTTGTATTTGGATTGAACCCATTATAAATAAGCCTGTGGATAGTTTGCTCCACCTCCTTCATATCGCACCTTCCGGATAGATATAAATATTTATTCAACAAATCACCGTGTCTATTTTCTTCTGCGGTCCATGCACGAGACCATCTGACCCAAGCATTGGGACTTGTTAAATTTCTTTCCGTATTGACCATCAAGTTGAAATAAGTCTGATAGCTAGGCAAGGCTTCCTCCGTTATCATATTACCTACCAAAGAAGTAATGATAGAGTCTGGTATTGCAGCAGTTCTTTCTCTAAGTTTCTTCACTTGGTCTAGTGCATCTTCCTGTGACATTTCGGGTAAGAAATCGGTTGGTTGCCAACATTCATCAGGATCTACTAAGGTTGTATCTATGGTTTCAGATACAAAACCTTCAATCATACCAATTACTTCCATGTTCTTTGCCAACTCGTTTCGCTCGTCTTTTTGCATTATATGTACTTGTAGTAAAATAAATAAGGGGGTAAAGATAGATGCTGAATTTGAGTAAGTGTTAATTTAAAGTTTCGATAACCGTTAATTTATATAATACCTCTTTTTGCTAGCCATGTATTTATCATTAATAACACTACTCATAGATTTATTGTATACCTTACTCTCTACCCATGAAATAATGTCTAAATAGGCAAATGCCCTGGTTTCGAACCTGCTTTTTTCATACTTTTTTATAATACCTAAGAAAAGTTCAAACTCATCGTGAAGTTTTCTTGGTGATATATTAAATGACTTCTTTAAAAACTTAAACATCTCTTCCTCTATAATAGTTAAGTTTTTCATTTTAGCCATAAACCGATATACCGACTTTATTAAGTATTCTATAATTTCTGTATTTCCAAGTTCGTAATGTGCCATCAGATGCATTAATCGGGCATAGCATTGCAAATCGTTTCTGAGCCCTACCTGATCATTAATTATTTTTTGAAGATAATCTATACATGTTGCATAATCTCCATGACCAAAATATAGGGTTGCGAATTTGTAATTAAACACCAATATCCTATGCCTGTCTACATACAAGGCATATTCTTCCAATTTCCCCTCAATTATTTTTATTAAAGATAGTCCCTCACTAAAAGTACCCAACATTAAATGTTGGTTTATTTTGGCACTATTAATATAAATAAAAGTATGCACCCTAAAATTGTCGTGCTGATTTGCTAAGTGGGTTGTAGCAAATGCTTCAAATTCATCTAATGTAGTTTGAAATTTCTGAAAGTTTCTCAGATCAAAGTGTGCATTAAGCAGGTTGTGCATTCCTTTTATATAATGCCCAATTTCCACCGACTTCATCATTTCTTCTGCATTAAACAAGTCTGCCCATTTTTGACTGTACTTGTAATACATCAAAAAGTCCTGTCTTATAAATGCATACCAAACATAGCTTTGATAATAATAAAGCTTTTCGTAAAACCCTGCCTCTGCTGTATGAATTTCGGGAAGACTTTCTTTAAAAAATTTCTTTACATCTACTTCATCTTCCTCGTTTCTTGCATGCCCATTTTTTACATACCATCCATATAATAGCAAGGCAAGATTAGAAAGTTTAGCAACCCTTGTAATATGTTCGGCTACATCTAATGCTTCGGTAGCTAGGTTTGCAGTTTTCTCTAAAGTACTTCTAGTGATGTGCAAGGTCTCAATTTTCTTTTCTAAAGAAATAACCTGTGTCAAGAAGCTAAACTTATAATTGGATCTTGCTATTTCTTTCACACGTTCTAGCGTACGAAGACTTTGATGCTTTAGTCCTTTGTTATAAAGTATCCGGGCATAATCCAACTGTTCATTCAGCTGTAGATCTATATTATCTGTGTTTTTGAGTAATCTGAGGCTAGATAAAATCTGCTTATATAGGTGTGTTTTAAGGTTTGCTAATTGAGGTTTTTCTATTGTTGGCAGCCTGCGCAATAGTAGCTTTTCGTCGTAATCATGTAATTTATCTAGTGCGTCGAAAAGAAGTACAATTTTTAAATCCTCTTTGGCAGAACTCCTTTTAATATAAAGCTTAAAATGCCTTTTCTCAGACTTTTCTAGTGAATGAATAAGTTGATATAATATGTCTGAACTTCGATTGGGCATCAATAAATAAATCTAGTGTAAACTAATACCAATAAGGTTTTAAAGTACCTAAAGTCTAATTTGACATCACAAAATGCAATATAAGTTATTTTTAATAACTGTCATCAGACTTTACTTTTGTTCTATCAACTTTTACAGAAAGTTTACCACTTAAATCTTAGTTTCTTTTAAGTAGTAGTACAAATCTCTTTTAAGTTTATAGAATAAACAAAGAAAATAGAACTTTTTTTCATATGGCAAGCAATCGTTAGAGGTCGCCCTGTTTCTACAGGGAGACCCTTTTTTTTGGTATGAACCTCAAAAAAGAGTCTGATTATAAATGATAATCTTAAACAGGGATTATAATAATTTCTTTGCTTCTATACTAATTACTTCACTTACAATTTCGGGTAATGTCCCCCTTCTATCTTCCGATAAAAACTCTAGAATTGCTTTATTAAAACTAGTCCCTGTAGCATCTGCCGGAATAACAGTTCCTATCTGGCTCAACAACAAAAGGTTCTGTTCTTTAAGGTTCTTAACTGCCTCCCATGCTTCGGCACTTACATAAATTTGTTGAGAAATATTATAAGAAAATTCCTCATTAATATTTTGTACGATCGCCAACTGCATGTCTCTAGCAGAATATTCTGGATTGCTAACCCTACTAATAATACTTGGAATAGACATTCTTTGTACTAATAATGCAAGACGCTCATAGGCCTGCAATTGCATCATTTTTGATCCCTCCACTTTTTTCCCTTCTTCTAATACCGATTTGCGTTGCAAATAAATTAACCAAGCGACTACACCCGAAATACACACCGCTACAAAAGTGACAACAAAAATTGAACCCGTATCCATATATCGTTTTTAGAATTGCTACAAAAATAGTGGAAAACAGGGTGTGGGTTAGTGTTGTTTAATTGTAAACAACACTTTTTTATCTACTTCAAAATTAAAATTGGCAATAAATTAGGGATTTCCTAACCTGCTGTTTTGTTGTCATATACAAATGCGTTGTATTTCCAATTTTTCTTAATGTGGTTGCACTAACGTATAAGTTGACGCAAACAAGTTGTGAAAAAAGATTAAAGTGCTCAAGTAGAATGACTCATGTCTTTTTGCTTTATTTTTATAAAAATTGAATATTTTTATTACTATTGTAAAAAAATAAAAAAATCAATGATAGAAGCCGTTTCTATACTAATCCCTGTTTATAATTGTGAAGAATTCATTGCTGAAACTATTGAGAGCATCCTTTGCCAATCTTTTTCAAATTTCGAATTACTTATTGCTGATGATGGTTCAATAGATAAGAGCTTAGAAATAATAAAAAATTACGCAAAAGAGGATGCAAGAATAACTTTTTTTTCGGAAGCTAATAAAGGGAAGTGCGCCGTATTAAATAATTTAGCAACTGTAGCGAAACATGATTGGTGTGTTTTTATTGATCATGATGATGTAATGATACCCGACAGATTGGAAAAACAGATAAAATTCCACAATGAAAATCCAAAATTAATGGCAAGTTCCAGCCATTGTTACTTTATTGATAGTAAAAATAATGTAATAGGAAAACAAGTTTATTTTGGACTATCAAATGAAGAAGAGTTTCAGAAAAAACAATTAAACAAGGAATTTATTACCTGTGCCTTTACAGCTTTAATGGTTAACAAAAGTTGTTTTATTGAACTTGGCGGGTTAAGGAAAAACTTTTGGCCTTCAGATGATTTAGACTTTACAACTCGGCTTGTTGAAAAAGGATATAAATTACTTATAATCAATGATTATTTAATGAAATATCGTATTCATCCTAATGGTACGACTTCAAGTAAAGTAATTGAATGTGCTCATAAGCTTCGATACACGTCTTATTGTTGTGAGCTAAGAAAAAATGGGTCACCAGAAATTACATTTGATGTGTTCATGGAAGATTTTAAGAATAAAAAAAGTCTATATAAAATTAAGTTCTGGGCAAATTTTTATGCTTCAAACTTAAAAAGAATTGCTGGTTTTAGTTATTACAGAAAGAAGTACCTATCATTTGTTTTTTATATACTATTTGCTTTTTTATTACGGCCCTCACTTGTGATTAATTCATTTAGATACCAATCAAAAAAATAATTTTCATTTCTTTACAATGGGAATCATAAACTAGACTTCGAAATTCTTGGACTAGTTGGGCAATATCCGATTAAACCCTGT
Organism: uncultured Chitinophagaceae bacterium; assembly: GCA_903883945.1. Classification (GTDB taxonomy): domain Bacteria; phylum Bacteroidota; class Bacteroidia; order Chitinophagales; family Chitinophagaceae; genus Parasediminibacterium. Next base: position 18,488 of record CAISCV010000227.1, read on the forward strand.
TTAAAAAACTACTTTATGTCAAACACTACACTCTATTTGTCAATGAGAGTATAGTGTTTGACATAAAAAATGATAAATCAAAATTCATAGTGAGTTAATTTAAAGTTTCCCAATCTATAAATAACTAAAGATATGGAAAAGTATAAACTAACATCATCGGCACTTAAAAACAGTAATTACTTCTACGGAGCTTTAATTGGCACCATTTCAGGTTTCTTATATTGGAAATTTGTGGCCTGTAGTATCTGTCAATGTATGATTGGTTCAAAACCTCTGAATAGTATGGTGTATTTTGCCGCCTCAGGAATGTTAATTGCAAGTGCATTCAAAAAAGAAAAAAGATAAATAATAGTATGAGTAGTTTTTGGAATGAACGTTACAGTCAGAAAGAGTATATTTATGGCGAAGAGCCGAATGTGTTTTTTGCTGAACAGATAGATAGTTTGCAGGCAGGCACCATTGTTTTGCCCTGTGAAGGAGAAGGTAGAAATGCGGTATATGCAGCAACTAAAGGTTGGGAAGTAAATGCCTTCGATATGAGTGTCGAAGGTAGAAACAAGGCAATGCAGTTAGCTGAAAAGAAAAAAGTAACCCTTAACTACATCATTGAAGATGCAAGTTTGGTAAATTATCAGGAGAACAGTGCCGATGTTGTTGCCTTCATCTTTTCGCATCTGCCTGAACCCATCAGAAAACATATTTACGCAAAGGCAATCACTTGGCTGAAGCCCGGAGGAAGAATTATTTTAGAGGTATTTAATCCTTTACAATTAAATAATAATTCTGGAGGTCCTAAAGACATAACAATGCTTTGTACTGAAGAAATCCTATTGAAAGACTTTGCAGCATTAGACATTGAAAGCTTAGAAACCCTACAAATTAATTTAAAAGAAGGCAAATATCACGAGGGCAAAGCGGATGTTATTCGGTTGGTCGGATTAAAGAAATAAACAAAATATAGTATTTATAGTAATGCCTTGAGACAGTAATGTTTCGGGGCTTTTTTATTTACTTACTACAATCCATTTCCCAAAGTAACTAATGTCACAGTCGGTTAAGGTTGCCAAAGATAGTTTTGTGTCCTAATCAAAAAAGGATATGGGATATTTAAAACATTTAGTGGGATTAATTGGGATACTGACTTTTTGGGGACAGTCATACGCCCAAACTAATACATCCCCTCTTGCATTGGCAGAAGCCATCAGTAAGGCAACACAAAACAATCGTGCAGCAACAATTGCAACATTAGACGAACAGGTGGCAGCATCCAACTACAAACAAACGGAGGCTATCTATCTGCCACAGGTTTCACTTTCATATACCGCAATGAGTACCAACAATCCGCTAAATGCCTTTGGATTTAAGTTGCAACAGAAATCTATTTCGCAAGCTGACTTTAATCCAGACTTATTAAATCATCCAAACGGCACCCCCGATTTCACCACCAAACTAGAAGTTCAACAACCATTAATTAATATGGATAGGTGGTACATGCGTAAAGGTGCGGCGATACAAGTAGAAATTTATCAATTAAAAAAAACAAGAACAAAGGAATATCTTGCTTTTGCCGTACAAAAGGCTTACCTGCAATTGCAATTGGCCTATAATGCTGTTAGCGTTTTGGAAGACGCCAAGAAAACCATTAAGGCAGTTTACACATTCACAGACAACCATTACAAACAAGGGTTGGTGCAGAAATCGGACTTGCTGAATGTGCAGGTGCAAATAAATACTGTAGAAAGTAATTTGACAAAAGCGAAAAGCAATATTGGTAATGCGTCCGACTATTTAAGTCTGTTGATGGGACAATCAACGGGTATTATCTATACTGTTACTGATAACACTTTTTATACCAACACAGATTCTACTGCAACCATTGCCGCTAATCGTTCAGACTTTATGGCGATGCAGAAAGCAATCGAAGCGAGTAATATAATGATTCAATCTAGCAAAAAGAGCGAGTTGCCTAAACTGAATGCGTTTGGCAGTTATCAATTAAATGATAGTCGGATGCTTGGCTTTGGGGCAAATGCCTACTTGGTTGGAATGCAACTATCATGGGACATCTTTAAAGGATACCGTACCAAGAATACGATTACCACCCAAACATTGGAACGCAATAAACTTTCCGAACAGCTATCACAACAGAAAGAGGAAAGTGCGCTTGAATTGAGTAAGACAAAGCGGGATATTGCAGATGCGTCGGACGAGATCATAACTCAGAAATCGGGTATTAGTCAGGCAGAAGAGGCGTTGAGGATATTACAAAACAGATACGAACAAGGTCTAGTAAATACCACCGATGTGTTGCAAGCAACTACTCAATTATCCCAACAGAAGTTTGGTTTGGCACAAGCGGTGTTTAATAAGAAAGTAGCATTGGCTTATCAACAGTTTTTAACAGCATCAAACAAATAAATCACTGAATAAATGATTTGACTGATTAAAATGATTGTTTCATTTCTAAAGGGTTCTATCATTTTATTTTTCTCAAATCATTTTAATAACTCTAAATCAATTTTAATCATAATTAAATTATAACAATGAAAATAAGCAACATCGCACACACAATTATTGCTATTGGATTAATGGCACTCACCTCTTGTTCCTCAAAAGAAAAAAAGGAAGCTACTATCGTAAAAGATACTGCCATCAATGTAACCGTGGCAATGCCCACAGGTAGTGGCAATGAAACACGCCATTTTAGTGGACAGGTAGTCGCAGCACAAACCGTAAATATAAGCACACGGTTGATGGGATACATCACTAAACTAACTGTAAAAGTAGGCGACTATGTAAGCAAGGGTCAGGTTCTTGGCACAATTAGTAATAGTGATATATTAGCTAAACGTGGTCAAGCAGATGCGATGATTTCAGAGGCGAATGCAGCTTTGGCAAATGCCAAGAAAGATTATGACCGCTTTACAGTATTGTATAAACAGCAAAGTGCCTCTGCCAAAGAATTGGACAATGCCACCCTACAATTTAATGCAGTGAAAGCAAAGGCAGATGCCGCCAAGGAAATACGTAATGAGGTGAATGCCATGTTGGAGTATACCACATTAGTTTCCCCTTTTTCGGGCATAATAACACAGAAGTTTATAGATGCAGGAAACATGGCCAATCCAGGAATGCCCATAGTGGCAATTGAACAAAATGATAGTTATGAATTGAGCGCGAGTGTGCCCGAATTGGATATTAATGCCATTAAAACGGGTGAATCAGTGGTAGTCATCATCAAATCTGCCAATAAATCTTTCCAGGGAACAGTCACTCAAATCAATCCATCCTCACAATATTCAGGTGGGCAGTATATCATTAAAGTGAGTATTCCCGAAGAAGAAAAGAAGGGTTTGTATGCGGGGATGTATGCGAATCTTTCCTTAACAAAACCAAATACTAACAAAAGCGAGATGGATAAGGTTTTGGTACCAATTGCTTGCATTATTAATAAGGATGACTTAACAGGATTATTTACAGTGAGTGCCAACAATACTGCCCTATTGCGTTGGGTACGATTAGGGCAAACGAATGGTGCAAATGTAGAAGTAATCAGCGGCCTCGAAAGGAACGAGCAATTTATAGTTAGTTCGGAAGGAAAACTATATAACGGAGCAACAGTAATCGTGAAGAAGTAAATATTAACTGGTTTAGTGCTTCTTTCTTTCTTAGTGCCTTAGTGGCAATTTTTAAAACTTAATACTACATAATGGAAAACGGTTTTTCAGGTAATATCGCAAAAGCATTCCTTCAATCGAAGTTGACAATATTGTTGATGATTGCCTTCTTGCTGATTGGAGCATACAGCACTTATTTAATACCCCGTGAAGAGGAACCTCAGATACAAGTGCCAATGGCCGACATATTTATCGGCTATCCCGGTGCAGAACCAAAGGATGTGGAGACCAAAGTGGCAGCTCCTTTAGAAAAAATGATTTCGAATGTGAAGGGGGTGGAGTACGTTTATTCAACTTCTATGAAGGGTCAGGCGATGATTATCGTACAGTTTTATGTGGGAGAAGACGTAGAACGTTCTTTGGTGAAACTCTATAGCGAGTTGATGAAGAATATGGATAAGATGCCGCAAGGTGTTACCCTTCCATTGATTAAGACGAGGGCAATTGACGATGTACCCGTGTTGGGTTTGACACTTTGGAGCGAACATTATAGCGACTATCAATTGAAACTTATTGGGCAGGAGTTGACCAATGAAATCAAGAAGATTCCTGATGTGTCTGATATCAACATTTTGGGTGGCAGAAGCAGGGAGGTGAAGGTTGTTTTAGATAAGGACAAGATGGCTGAAAACCATATTGACTTCCTGTCGGTAGCCAAACAAATACAAGGAAGTAATGTGCAGATGCCTGGAGGGACGCTCTTACAAAAGGATACTGCCTTTTCTGTAGAAACAGGTAACTTTCTTACTACGGCAGATGATGTTGCCAACCTAGTTGTGGGCATCAATGCACAGCAGCCCGTCTATTTAAAACAAGTAGCAAAAGTGGTGGAAGCTCCTGAAACTGCTAATCAATATGTATTGTTTGGTTATGGAAGGGCAGATGTAGCGATTGCAAATGCTTTTAAATCTAATTATCCTGCCGTCACATTATCGATTGCGAAGAAGAAAGGGGCTGATGCGATGAAGCTTTCCGAGCAGATATTGAATAAGGTGGAGCATATTAAAAAAGATTTATTGCCTAACGATGTGCAGTTGACTGTATCGAGAAACTATGGCGAAACAGCATCAGAAAAGGTATCTGAATTGTTGTTCCATTTATTCATCGCTATTGTAGTTGTTACGCTCTTTGTGATGTTGGCAATGGGATGGAGAGGCGGCTTGGTCGTATTCCTGTCTGTGCCTGTAACGTTTGCTTTGACTTTGTTCAGTTACTATTTCATGCACTATACGCTAAACCGCATCACTTTATTTGCCCTTGTTTTCATTACGGGAATTGTGGTAGACGACAGTATCATCATTGCCGAGAATATGCACCGACACTTTAAGATGAAGAAGATGCCGCCTTTGAAAGCCGCCATCTATGCCATCAACGAAGTGGGCAATCCAACGATACTAGCCACCTTTACAGTTGTTGCAGCCGTATTGCCGATGGCTTTCGTATCAGGAATGATGGGCCCTTATATGAGTCCGATGCCAATAGGTGCATCCATTGCCATGATGCTTTCTTTGATAGTTGCCCTTACGCTTACCCCCTATTTAGGCTATATCTTCTTGAGGGAAAAAGAGAAGAAAGGAATTGATCAGCAAGAAAGTAAACCATTATCGCTCGAGGAATCAGGAATCTATAAAATTTATCGGGCATTTATACATCCTTTATTGGAGTCTCGTTGGAAACGTTGGACATTTATATTGAGTATCGTTGCCGTATTATTTGCCAGCCTTTCTATGTTTTATACAAAGGCGGTAGCGGTAAAGATGTTACCATTTGATAACAAAAATGAGTTTCAGGTGGTAGTTGATATGCCAAAAGGAACAACATTGGAAAAGACACAAGCAGTTACAAAAGACCTTGCCGAGTATGTTTCTAGACAACCTTTAGTGGTCAATTATCAGGCATATATTGGCACATCTGCACCTATCAGTTTTAATGGTTTGGTGAGGCATTACGATTTGAGAAGAAGCGATAACAAGGCAGATATTCAAGTGAATCTCGTTGATAAAAAAGACAGAAGCATCCAAAGCCACGCCATTGCCAAACAGTTCCGAAAACCATTGCAGGAAATTGCTAAACGTTACAATGCCAACATCAAGATCGTGGAAGTTCCACCGGGGCCGCCTGTATTATCAACATTAGTAGCAGAGATTTATGGACCTGATTATACCGAACAAAGGAAGATTGCCAATCAGGTAAAGAAGCTGTTTCGTAATACAAGTGATGTGGTAGATATAGATTGGATGGTAGAAGCCGACCAACCTGAATATCACATTACAGTAGATAAAGAGAAAGCGATGCGAATGGGTGTGGCAACGGCACAGATTACTGCCACGATCAATGCGGCACTTTCGGGAATGAGTGTGGGTAATATGTACCAACCTGCTGCATTCAACCAAACGGGTATCAAGTTGCAGTTAAGCGATGCTGACAAAACAAATATGGATGCGTTACTCGACTTAAAAGTAATAGGAATGCAGGGCAATGCCGTTCCTATCCGAGATGTGGTAACAGTTAGCAAACAGATTAAGCAGAAGAGTATTTACAGAAAGAATCAAAAGGAAGTTGTGTATGTGTTGGCTGATATGGCAGGTAGTTTGGAGAGTCCTTCTTATGCTATCTCTGCAGTATCAGATAGTCTGAAAAATATTTCAGTCCCCAAAGGATTTTCTTTAAAAGAAGAATATACACATCAACCCGAATTAGAGGATAACTATACCTTAAAGTGGGATGGCGAATGGCAGATAACCTTTGAAGTTTTCCGTGATTTAGGAATTGCCTTCGCCGTTGTCATCTTGATGATTTACATATTGATAGTAGGCTGGTTCCAAAACTTTACTGTTCCATTAGTGATGTTGGCAGCTATCCCATTATCGTTAATCGGTATTGTTTTAGGACATTGGATGGCACATGCTTATTTCACTGCTACTTCTATGATAGGTTTTATAGCCCTAGCAGGAGTGATGGTAAGAAATTCAGTGTTATTGATAGACTTTATCAATATCCGTTTGCGGGAAGGTATTCCATTGAAACAGGCAATCATCGAAGCAGGGGCGGTTCGTACAACCCCCATCTTACTTACAGCAGGTGCAGTTGCATTAGGTGCAGTCATCATATTGTTCGATCCAATATTTCAGGGATTAGCTATCTCTTTAATGGGAGGTACCATTACCTCCACCTTCCTTACACTATTGGTAGTGCCATTATTGTATTTTAAAATGATGCGAAAGAAAGATTTGAGTAAAATGAAGTAACAGCATAAATAAATTAATAATAATAAATAGAGAATATGAAAGAGCGAATTGTGAGAGCTGTAGCAGGAAGCTTTATGTTAATCAGCATT
>CAISCV010000228.1 GCA_903883945.1 uncultured Chitinophagaceae bacterium
CCCCAAAAGTTCACAAACCTTCCCCCCGCACAAGCAACCAAAATTTGTGTTTGGAAACCACAAATATCAAAATACTTAGTAAAACACGTGTTTATACGTCCCTAACAAAATCGGATGACCATCCTACACGTGTTTATACGTCGTAAAAGAAATCGTATGACCATTCTACACGTGTTTATACGTCGCTAAAGAAATCGGATGACTATCCTACACGTGTTTATACGTCGTAAAAGAAATCGGATGACCATCCTACACGTGTTTTACTGTCATACGATTTTGTTGATGACACTAAAACACTTGTAGGCACCCAATACGATTAATCGTATGACACTAAAACTTTTTCTTAAGGGGATTATCTTGCGATAATAGATGGTAAATACATGAAAATAAAAAATTTTTGAAAATCAAATAAATAGAATAAATATTAAAAATAAAAAATAAATAGGATAATTAAAAAATAAAGTGTATAACTTGCACGAATTATTAACGGTTGAATAAAAACACGGATATGAAAAGAATCTGGATTTATCTTCAAAACCCCTTTTTCAATTGCACTAAAAACAATTATAAAAAAGCTGTAAAAATCTCTACCTACACCGATGCACAGTTGTTTGCCAAAAGTACCGACCCTTTCTACGGGCCTATGTACACTGCCTATCATCCGCTACACCTCGCATTGGTATCTACCTACAACATCTGGAAAGCACAAGGTGGTACTCAAAAAGGTAGCACCGTTACGATTACCGATTTGCTTGCTCAGTTAAATCCGGGCAAAAGCGGTATCTGGAGCAGGGCCGTGCAGGTGTTGCACCCTATTGGCAGTGCCATTTATACAGCCATATTTCCTTTGAAAATGTCTGTCTTTTACAGAGGAACAAAACTTGCGCGCATCAATGCAGTTAGTCAGCTTCAGATTGCTTTAACAGGTAAGGTAGGGTTAGAAACAACTCTTACAGATGTAACCACCTTTGCAGGGGCACTCGGCACCGCCAATATATCGCAAACGGGCAACATTGGCAATACCACCAATGCAAGCACCAATGTAGAAACCGCCAGGGCAAATGCCATGGTGATGTTATATAATATTTTGGGGCAAGGCATTGCTCATTTTGCAGCCACACCCAATATGGTGACCGTATTGTTTAACCTGAATGTGATACGCAATAACATGCAAACAATTTTTACGGGCACCTTAAAAAGAAGCTTTTTTGAAACCATTGCCCAACGCACTTTTGCGCTTGACGATACCATTGATGCCACCAATGATGGTGGTGCTATATTGGGGTTTTATCTGGCCGAAAATGCAGGGCAAGGTCCGGCGGGATATACCGTTGTACGTGTTTTATGTGCTAAAACAGATACCCTAAAAGTGAGTGATTTTGTAGGGAATACCACCAACAATTTTTTAAGTGTAGTAAACCTTTCCGAAACCTTGAGTGGTCATTTTAATGTGAATGTAGCCTAGTGTTAGTTTTTGGGTTTTGCTTTTTGTTAGTTAGCGTTTTAATTTAATTCCGCTTTCTGTTTTTTACGCCATCAAGGATGGGGGGAGAACGAAGCGGAATTGTTGTAAATAGCAGTTATTGCATCAAGTATTTAGCTGTAATGGTAGCTGCAAGAAACAACAATGATGGCAGTTTCTTCCATTCTGTAAACCAATCGGTGTGCTGCATCTATCACAATCTCTTTCTTAACAATTTGCTTCGTAAATATGACGGGTTAATATCCAATGTCGTTAAGTTAAGCATTTGCCACTAATTGCACTAATGAGCACGAATGTGCTTTATTGGTATTTATTAGTGCAATTAGTGGCAAACACAAGTATCTATTTGTGCATCTTCATGCCTTTGAGTCTTTGAGGCTAACGCTTAACTAAACGACATTGGGTTAATATCCGTCCTTACAAGTTCGAGTGATTCCCTTTTTTGGGCACGCTAGCTATTGCCTCCAAAACATCATGGGTAGTGGCAATTTAATTATCGCATAAGGCTATTACAGTTATTCTCCCCACCCTTACTTCCTCCTTTTTTAAATAAATGATTCAAAAAGTTTTAATAACTGCATTTTATTTAGTTAATTTGTTTTATTATTGAATTTTTTGCAGAAATTGATTTAATCTGCAAGCATACGGTTAAACAACAATCCCCAAAAGGATACAAAAGGATTCAAACGTACCTATAGATGGTGAAATTTATTTTAAATAATCAGTTGGTAACGGCAAGGCAGGCTAGTGGAAGCACTGTGTTGGACTATATACGCTATTTTAAGCAGCTAAAAGGCACTAAAATTGGCTGTAGGGAAGGAGATTGTGGTGCCTGTACTGTATTGGTGGGCGATTTCGAAGACGGTAAACTCGTTTATCGCTCCATGACGAGCTGTTTAATGCCTTTAGGTAACGCTGTGGGTAAACATATTGTATCGGTAGAAGGCATCAATATGCAAGGGCTTACTCCCGTTCAACACGCTATGGCAGCTACCAACGGTACACAATGTGGCTTCTGCACCATTGGCTTTGTGATGTCGCTAACCGGCTTTGTCTTAGGAACAGAAACCAAGGAATACGACCAGGCCATTGCTTCCGTAGATGGTAACATCTGCAGGTGTACCGGCTATAAGTCTATCGAGCGGGCGGCAGCTGTGCTTACCCAGAAGTTGGCAGACAAACCGAGCAATAAAACAACGGAATGGTTGGTTACCAATGGTTTTATTCCCGATTATTTCTTAGATATCGATCAACGGTTAATGGCGTTACGCCAGCAGTTGTTGCCTAAACCAACATCTGCGGCAGCGGGAGAAACGATTTTAGGCGGTGGTACCGATTTGCTGGTACAGAAACACCACGTGGTAAAGAGGTCGGCTACCGTTCATTTATATGACGATGAGAACCTGAAACAAATACGCCTGCACCAGGGTAGGGTACACATAGGAGCATCGGTAACGGTGACGGCCTTTGCCGAATCGCCTCTCATACAAGGCCTGTTTCCCGATCTAGTAAAGCATATAAAGCTCATTTCCTCTACGCCCATCCGCAACATGGCAACGTTGGCGGGGAACCTGGTCAATGCTTCTCCCATTGGTGATATGAGTATTTATCTCTTGGCATTAGATAGCGATATAGTACTTGATAATGAAGGAGTTAAAAGAACTGTTTCGTTAAAAAGGTTTTATAAAGGATATAAGCAACTAGACAAACTGAAAGGGGAGAAGATAGTAGAAATTATTTTTAATGCACCTACAGAACATGCCCGCTTCAACTTCGAGAAGGTCTGTAAAAGAACACACTTGGATATCGCGAGCGTAAACAGCGCTTGTCTGTTGGCATTGAATACAGAGGGCATGGTACAATCCATTCATTTGTCGGCAGGTGGAGTGGCGCCTTATCCAAAATATTTGGCTAAGACTGCGGCCTTCTTAACCGGAAAACCCCTTACAGAGGTAGTCATTACCGAAGCGATCAGCATTATTAACACAGAGATAGCACCTATTGGCGATGCTCGTGGCACAGAAACCTATAAGCGGCTACTGTTGGGACAATTGTTTAAAGCACATGTTGCACACCCCTCCGCTCCCAAAGGGGTACCAGGTTATGGTAATATAACCCCCGATTTGATCAGCGGGCTCCAAGGGTTCCCCTCAGGGGCGGATGGGTATGCGAATGTGGATGCCCCCATGCATGTAACCGGGAAATCGATCTATACAGATGATATTCCGGTGATGGAAGGGACATTGTTCGTAAAGGTTTTCGATTCGCCTGTGGCGCACGGCATCATCAAAAAGCTAGACTTTACCAAGGCGGAACAGGTAGAAGGTGTGGTTAAAATCTTTAGTTATAAAGATGTAACAGGGGAGAATCAGATAGGTGGTATTATTCCGGATGAGCCGCTTTTGGCCGACCATGAAGTGCATTATCGTGGACAGCCTGTCCTGTTAATAGTTGCCGAGAACGAAGATGCTGCAGAAGATGCACTCCATTTAATTGAAATTGAAATAGATCCGTTGCCTGTTATCACCGACCCACGTGTTGCTTTTGCCCAAGGGAAACTGCTGAGCGCTACACGGAAGTTTAATAAAGGGAATGTAGAAGAAGCTTTTGCGAGTTGTGCCTATGTATTTGAAGGGAAAACAGAGTCTGGCGGACAAGAACATTTATACCTCGAAACACAAGGCGCTTATGCCTATCCAACGGAACATGGCAGTGTAAAGATTTATTCCTCCACACAAGGGCCTACGGCTGTACAACGGACTGTTGCAAGGGTTTTAGGGGTAGGGATGAACCAGGTTGAGGTAGATGTGGCTCGTTTAGGTGGTGGCTTTGGGGGTAAGGAAGACCAAGCGTCTACCTTCGGTGCCATGGCGGCGTTGGTGGCCTATGTGTTGAAAAAGCCGGCAAAATGCGTCCCTCATCGGATGGAGGATATGCGGATAACGGGCAAACGAAATCCGTATAGCAGCGATTATAAAATTGGATTGGATAAGGACTATATGATTGTAGCGTATCAAGCTACCTTTTACCAGAATGGGGGTGCAGCGGCCGACTTGTCACCGGCTATTATGGAGCGAACCTTATTTCATGCCACCAACACGTATGGTATTGAACATGTGTTTGTAACGGCACATTCCTGCAAAACCAACCTGCCGCCAAACACCGCCTTTCGTGGTTTTGGCGGGCCACAGGGGATGTTTGTAATAGAGAGTGCCATCGACCATGCAGCTAAGTCTTTGGGGGTAGATACAACATTGATTCAACGTAAGAACCTGATGGATAATGGGTATGAACTTAGTTATGGTCAGATCATTGACGGCTGCGAAGCAATTAACTGTTGGGATGAACTAACCGAGAAATATAAGCTAGATAAGCTTCGGGAAGAAGTGGCTGAATTTAATAGCAAAAATAATGTAGTAAAACAAGGTATCTCATTGATGCCCATTGCTTTCGGTATCTCATTTACCAACACCATGATGAACCAGGCTCGTGCCTTGGTGCATGTCTATTCCGATGGAAGTGTGGGCGTAAGTACAGGCGGTGTAGAAATGGGGCAGGGGCTGAATACCAAGATGATGCAAGTGGCAGCAGCTTGTTTGGGCGTAAACAAAAGCAGGATTAAGCTAGAAACGACCAATACCACTAGGGTGGCAAATACATCACCAACAGCTGCAAGTGCTACTGCAGACTTAAATGGCAAGGCCATCGAGAATGCCTGTAAGCAGATAATGGAAAGGCTGGTAGAAACGGTTAAAGACTTAAAGGGACTACCTGCCGAAGCAAAGGTGAAGATAGCAGGGGAGAAGGTGTATATAAATGAGGTGATTAGTGACCTATATTGGAAGTTATTGATTATGAACGCTTTTATGAAGCGAATTAACCTGAGTGCGAAAGGGCATTATGCCACCCCCATCATTAATTTTGATAAAACAAAAGAAAAGGGACATCCATTTGCCTATCATGTTTATGGTACTGCTCTCACTAAAGTGACCGTAGATTGTTTACGCGGTACCTACGAGATTGATGCAGTGAATGTGGTGCACGACTTTGGTACCAGCATCAACAGAGAAATTGACTTAGGGCAGGTAGAAGGCGGTATTGTACAAGGAATTGGCTGGATGACGATGGAAGAAGTAATTTATAACAAGGAAGGGCGCTTGTTGAGCAATGCCTTATCTACGTATAAAATACCCGACATCTATTCGGTTCCGAAGACCTTGGATGTGAACTTCTTGCACACCGATGGAAGTGAGTTAGCAATATTTAAATCCAAAGCAGTGGGAGAACCCCCTTTGATGTATGGGATAGGGGCTTATTTCGCGATTAGAAACGCGATATTGGCTTTCAATCCAAGCGCAAAAGTGGGTTATGAAGCACCAATGACAACCGAGAAAGTATTGACGGCATTGTATTCATAGAATAGAGAATAGAGTGATAAAGATCATTAACCACAAAGGACACAAAGATTTTCACGAAGTACACAATGGAAAATGGGTTGAACCATAGTGTTCTTTGTGTTTCCAACTTAGTGTTCCTTGTGGTAAATAGTTAAATTAAAGCGTATGATTAGTGGGTTTTTAATAGCAGTATTGTTGGGCATTTTAGTCATGTTAGTCGCAATGACCTACTATTTGCATACCATCAAGAAGCATCATGTAGAAGAATATGAAATGGAGGGAACGACCGAACAGGAAGCGCAGGTAGAGAAAGTTTCTCTGATAAGAGGATTCATTTATGTTGCCATCATCTTGACGGTCATCACCATGATTGCTGCCTTATACTTTGGCGTTAAGGGCACCAACTATGAAGGGCATGTAATGGAATGGATGAATATTGTGGTTCGTTTGCTGCACATCACTTTTGGCATTGCCTGGATAGGGGCATCTTTCTATTTTGTATTCTTAGAGAATGCCTTGAACCGTACAAAAGATGTACGAGAAGAATTGGCTGGTAACCTGTGGGCGGTACATGGAGGCGGTTTCTATTATGTAGAGAAATATAAAGTAGCCCCAAAAGAGATTCCTAAAGACTTACATTGGTTTAAATACGAAGCCTATTTCACATGGCTATCCGGATTTACGTTGCTGTTTGTGGTGTATTATTTTAATGCATCAGCGATGTTGATTGATAAAAATATTCTGGATATCCCTGCTTGGGAAGGTGTATTAATAGGTATTGGCTCTTTTGTGGTTGCGTGGCTTATTTATGCTACCCTTTGTCGGACTCCCTTGGTAAAGAAAGGAGTCTGGTTTGCTTTGATAGGCTTCTTAATCTGCACAGGCTTTGCTTATTTCTACACTAAAGTATTCAATAGCCGCGCGGCCTATATCCACTTGGGTGCTATGTTGGGGACATTGATGGTAGGGAACGTATTCTTCATCATTATTCCTGCACAAAAGGCAATGGTAAAAGCTGCTAAGGAAGGTAAATGGCTCAATCCCGAGTTAGGAAAACATGCGGGATTACGCTCCTTACACAACAACTACTTTACACTTCCCGTTTTGTTTGTGATGATCAGCAATCACTTCCCAAGTACATTCGGAAATGAACATCCTTGGTTGATTCTGGCTATCATTTCTTTGGGTGCAGCTGGGGTGAAACACTACCTCAACCTAAAAGAAAAGGGCGTACTCACCTATTGGGTCATGCCGATATCCGTACTGATATTACTATCTGCGGCATACATAAGTTCTCCACAGAAAGAAGGAGAATGCATAGGAGACGTTAGTTTTGAGGAAGTTAATAAGATTGTTCAAAAGCGATGTGTGGCTTGTCATTCCTCACATCCAACAGATGATGTGTACAAAGCGGCACCCAATGGGGTGATGTATGATACCCCCGAGGAGATATTTAAGTTAAAAGATAAGATTATGCAGCGTGTAGTAATTACGAAGACAATGCCACAAAACAATAAGACAAATATTACCCAGAAGGAAAGGGATATGATTGGATGCTGGATAACACAGGGGGCTTCACTCAAGTAAGGTTGTTTTGAATTATTAATTTTGAATTTTAAATTAAGACAGTCCTCAATTTAAAATTAAGAATTCAAAACCTAAAATAACAAAGAAGAATGACACTAACTGATTTTAATAATTTACCCAAAGAAGAAGCGGCTAAACAATTAATTACTTGCTGCGGCTCGGATAGATGGGTGCAACTGATGTTGACTACATTCCCTTTTGCCGATGAAGTTGATTTAGTAACAAAGGCTGCGGAAATATGGTATGAGCAATGTACGTATAACGACTGGCTGGAATCATTTACCCATCACCCTAAGATTGGGGATGTGAAAAGTCTGGCTGAGAAGTTTGCGTCTACCCAGCATTTGGCAGGTAACGAACAAGCAGGTGTAAATGTGGCTACACAAACAGTGTTAGAACAGTTGGCTCAGGCAAATGAGGACTATGCCAATAAGTTTGGTTTCATCTTTATTGTATGTGCAACAGGTAAATCCGCCAATGAAATGTTGCGTTTATTGTTAGATAGAATCACCAATACGTATCAGGAAGAACTAGCTGTTGCCATGGGAGAACAACAAAAGATTACTGTCATCAGGCTAAAGAAACTATTGTCAGATGCAGATTGGAGCGGCTTGAAGCCAAGTCATATCACTACCCATGTGTTAGATACATCGGTAGGCAAGCCCGGACAGCAAATAACCATCCGTTTGCAAGTATTAGTGAATGATAACTGGCAAACAATAACCCAAGGTGTTACCAACGCAGATGGACGGATTGGTGATTTGTTGGCTTCGGGCAGGTGGTTGAAACCGGCAAACTATCGGATGTTGTTTGATACGGCTACTTACTATCAGCAACTAGATACAAAGACTTTCTATCCAGAAGTTCCGATTACATTCACGGTTTTTGATTCGACGCATTACCATGTGCCACTATTGATTAATCCTTTTGGCTATTCTACTTACAGGGGGAGTTAGGGGAGAAAGAATAATTATTATATTTGAATACTAAAAGATGATTATGAAAGGAGTGAATTTTATTACAAATAGCGACAATGAAAAGGTAGCTGTTCAAATTGATTTGAAGCTATTAGAAAAAAGGGATAGCTCTTTGGAAGATTTTATAGATGGCATAATAGCCGAATCGCGTATAAATGAAGAAAGAAAACCATTGGACGAGGTAATTAATCAATTGAAAAAAAGAGGAGCGTTAGAATGAAACGCTTTACAGTTGTATTAACAAAAAGTGCAGAAAAAGAATTATACAAGCTGCCATTAGAAGTTATCCCTAAGATTGTGTCGGCTTTAAAAGGATTAGAAGAAAATCCTCGCCCCGAAGGATGCAAGAAATTAAAAGGGTTTAAAAATCTATGGCGTATTAGAATAGGAAACTATAGGGCTATTTATTCTATCGAAGAAATAGTACTGCTGGTTGACGTGAGAGATATAGGAAATAGAAAGGACATTTATAATTAATCTTCCTTTTAAATGTGACAAATAACAGAATTAGAATATAAATTATGACAACAACGATTCCAGCTAGCAAGAAAGAGCAATTGTTTGCCAGATTAAAAGAAGCAAACACCGCTTTTCAAGAAATTTATCCGGGAGATAGACCCGATCGTCAACCCGTTCACACTGTTTATGGAGGGGCTAATTTGTTTAAGGCCGATGCTGCCCATAAAATGGGTATGCGCGCTTATGAAACCTTAATGACGTATGCACCAGATTTTGTAACCTTTGGTAAAGTATTCCATTTAGAGGGTATCGATAAAGTAGCAAGTGGTTCTCCTGCAGAAATACAAGAAGCTTATGAAGCACTTTCCCCCGATGAGCAAAAGAAACATCCCGCCCGTTTGGCGTATGAGGTTTATCAAAAAGTAGGTAAGAAATTGCAGACGGAAGGCATTGAAGATTTCAGGATAGACTTTGAGGATGGTTATGGCAACCGTAGTAATGAAGAAGAAGATGCTACGGCTGTTGAAGCAGCAATGGAAGTGGCAAAAGGTATGGCTGATAATTCATTGCCGCCTTTTATTGGTATCCGTATAAAGCCCTTTACCGAGGAGATGAAAGAAAGGGGCTTACGCACACTAGATATCTTTATTTCTACTGTGGTAAAACAATCAGGTGGTAAACTGCCTAATAATTTTGTGGTGATGCTACCAAAGGTCACTATCCCAGAACAAGTAGTTACGCTGATTGATTTATTCGAGATTCTGGAAGAAGAACTTGGCCTTCCTGCTAATTCCCTGAAAATGGAGATGATGGTGGAAACCACACAGGCTGTTATGGATGATAAAGGCACCAATCCATTATTCCGATTTATAAAGGCAAGTCGGGGTCGTTGTATCGCTACCCATTTTGGCACGTATGATTACACGGCTTCTTGTAGCATTACGGCTAAATATCAGGAGATGGATCATCCAGTGTGCGACTTCGCACATCATGTAACCAAGGTTGCTTTGGCACATACTGGTATCTGGTTATCAGATGGGGCTACCAACACAATGCCTATTGGACCACACAGAGGAGAATTGACTCCTGCTCAAATGCAAGAGAATACGGAAATCGTTCACCGTGCTTGGAGAAAAGGATACGACCATATACGCCACTCTTTATGGAATGGATTTTATCAGGGTTGGGATTTGAATCCTGCGCAGTTACCCATGCGGTATGCAGCTGTTTTCGCTTTCTTCTTAGAAAGCTATGATGATGCAGTGGAACGCTTAAAGACATTCGTAGAGAAAGCAGCAAGAGCAACTTTAATCGGCGATGTTTTTGATGATGCCGCTACTGGTCAAGGCTTATTGAACTACTTCCTTCGTGCTTTGAACAGTGGTGCTATCACTGAAGAAGAAGTTTTAAGAACCGGACTTACTATGGAAGAGATACGTGGTCGCTCCTTCAAGAAAATATTAGAGAATAGAAGCGGCAAATAAAATATGAGTTATGAAATATGAAATATGCTTCAATCACATATTTCATATTTCATATTTCATATTTATGATTCATAACTCATATTTAATACTTGTCTTTATTTCAATTTATACAGTCCCATCTTTCAAGTAATCGCCCTGTAATGCTGCTGTATGTATTGCAGAGTGAGGGGAGTTCCCCAGGAAGAAGGGGCTTTAATATGGCTGTTGCCGCTGATGGAAGCTTTAGTGGCACCATTGGCGGTGGAATCATGGAGTATAAACTGGTAGAGAAAGCTAAGGCTTTACTGGCAAATGGTACGTCCGATACGTCATTGATGTGGCAACACCACGATAAAAAAAGCAGTGAACAGTCGGGTATGATTTGCTCTGGCAGTCAGCTAAATGCCTTTATCCCACTCACTCCCACACAACTGCCCATTATCGAAGCCATTGCAGATAGTGAGCGTGATGGCACCAAACAGGTCATTCAAATATCCCCAACTGGCATCTCCGTTTTGTCCGGATTAAATGCCCATACACTCCCATTTTTTCAATATGAGTCGGAAACTGAATGGGTCTATCAGGAGTTAATAAACAACCAGCCTGTCATCCACATTATAGGTGGCGGGCATGTAGGATTAGCTTTAAGTGAAATGATGCACTTCTTAGGATTCTATGTCATTGTTTATGATGACAGATCAGATTTGACTACCCTAAAAGATAATTCATTTGCCAACGAGAAAAGATTGGTAAACTATAGCACCATTGGTGATTTGTTTACCCACTCAAATGATTACGTTGCAATTATGACGGTAGGCTACCGCACAGATAAGCTTGTGTTACAACAACTGTTAGACAAAGAGTTCTATTATCTCGGTTTGATGGGTAGTCAGAATAAGGTTAAAACACTCTTTGCTGAACTAGAAGCAGAAGGGTACAATCCCGCCAGCCTCAACAATATATTTACTCCAATCGGCATTAATATCTACAGCAAAACCACCCGTGAAATTGCAGTTAGCATTGCTGCCGAAATCATTCGAGAAAAGAATAAGGATTTACCTACAGGAAGAATCTAAAAGATGGGATGACTGAATAAAGTAGAATAGTCTATTATTTTATAAAAGCTGTTTGTAAACCACTCTGCTAGATTTGAAAATGGATTATGTTTTTTATACTACCAACCACTCTTTTACACACCATAAAGTGAACCTGCTCCTTTTTCCAATATAGATTTTGGTAGTATAATAGTTAGGAAAGCGCCTATCTTGTTTATTAAGCCCGTAACTACCTCTGCCTTGCCGGCATACATACCATCAACCGCCATTTTTGCCACCACATCGGCTTTCATATTCAGTTTTTCAGCAGCTCGGATAGCCTTTTCACTTTTTATGTCTGCTCGGTTTGCAAAATTGGTATCTGTGGGACCAGGGTTCACAACAGTTACAGAAACGGATGTATTCCTCAACTCATATCGTATTCCTCTACTCATACGCAGTACAAAAGCTTTACTAGCAGCATATATTGCTAAACCAGGCACCGCTTGATAGGATGCTGAACTTGCAATATTTAAAATATACGACTTTGGTTGTTGCTTTAATAAAGGCACAAATCGCAAAATAAGAGATAGGGGGGTAGACATATTTACTTGCATCATATTCTGATAGGTACTCATGTCATAATTCATGAAACTACCGCTAAGCCCATACCCCGCATTGTTTACCAATATGTTTACATTGAACTGATGCTCACTACACCAAGCAATTACTTTATCGGGGGCATTATTCTCTGACAGGTCTAATGGGATATATTGGCAGTCTACTTTGTAGGAATCCATAATTTCTTTACTGGAAGCAGCCAATTGGTCTGCATTTCGAGCAATAAGCAAAATATTGTTTCCTCTTTTTGCTAGTTCTGTTGCAATTGCCTTTCCAATTCCTTTGCTAGCGCCAGTAATAAGTGCGTATGTCATACTTTTTATATTGATAAGGGCCTCAATTATGAGGCCCTTAGTTATTTTACTACTGTAGCAAGTTTATGATAAAGCGGTGTTTTGCTGTTTGCATTTTTGGGTTTATGCTTTCCAGTTATTATCGGTACATACATCACCCTTCTTCTGCTTTCTTCTCCAAACTTGGGCGATTGTTTTACCCTGTGCCACAATCTGCCATCGTGTACAGATAGGTCACCCGCATTTAGGTCGAAACCTACTTCTCTCGGGTCGCTGCTATTGTCTATAAAGTACTTCTTTCCAAAAAGAAGCTTCAGAACGTTTTGCTTATGTGTGCCAGGTATTATTCGCAAGCCGCCATTTTCGAAGGGGCAGGTATCTAAGTGTATTCCAACGTTTAGCATCGGCATTATTTTATGTCCTAGAAATAAATCTCTAGGGCTATCAGTGTGCCATCCCATTTTACTAAAAGAACTGTTGGGTATATTTATATAATTATTAATTACAAGCCCATCTTTTTCGTTTTCACCTATTCTTCCCTCATAAGGGGCTAGTAAATCTAGTAATAAATTAAAACGTGCATCTTGTAACAATTGGTGTAACGGCTCACTAAATTGAGATGAAAAACAAAGACGATGTATGGTAGGGTTACCAAGGTCATCTTTGCCATATTTTAATGGGATGCCATTTATTTTTTCTCTCCCTTCCTCAATCCATTGTTTCTCAATCCTTTTCAGCTCACTCAAATAAAGTTCAACTTTGTCTTTGGTTAGGAAATTGCGAAACACAATAATTCCGTGCGTATCAAAAAAAGCTAGCTGTTCTTCAGTCAGTGTGTTACCCAATTCAAACTCAGATTCCCATTTTTGTTTCACCATTATACCTATAGAATTGAAATATTTATTTGATAAATAAAATATGCTAATAACTGCAAAATAGCAGACTATAATCCATTAAAAAGTATAATTAATAGAATTTTAAGTAAAAATTACAGCTAGTTATATAGAAACGAAGATAAGCATCTAGACTATTTATTTTCATAAACTAATCCACATAATTCGAATCAATTGATTGGTAAAGTAGTCATAAATGAAAATGAAATGGTCGTACGCAGAAATACAACTTTTTGTGGTTGTTTCTAAATAGGGTTGCTATTCTTTTATTCTTCTCTTTAAAATGTAAATCGTGCAGTACCGAAAATGCCAAATTTATCTACTTTTTGTATGTTGTTCTTATCGCCATTCCATAGACGCCAAACAAAATCTACCCTGAAAATCTTAAATATGTTATCTATACCAGTACCTACTTCGGTATATAATCTTCCATCTAAGCTTTTGTAGGGATAAGTACCTACATAGTTCAGGGTTTTATTTGAATCGCTTAGCGTACCAACAATACCTTTTATATTCCACAACTGCCTCCATTTGAGCTTTCGGGTAAGGGGGATATATTTAAAAATACCACTTCCCAATTTATGCTCCATAATAAAACCTGCATAAGAATCTGTAATGAATTCAAAACGATTCATCAGGTTAAATGCATATTTATTATAGTATAACTGTTCATTGCCGGGTACTACCTGTAAGTAATTGAAAGGAGCATTGCCATATATTCTCCCCGCGAATACATTGTAATATATTCTTCCGTATGGTGCCACACTTTGATAGTCGGTTAGCGAAAAGTTTATTTTGTCGTATTTATAACTACTGTTAAGTACATTCTTAAGCGCTTTTGTATACTGAAATTCTACTATTGGTTTGTCGCTACCTAACGAGTATTTAATAAAGTTCTGTTCGATACTTCTCTCTGCATACGCATATTTTACTTTTATGGAAGCCTCAAATGAATTAAAAGGGTCCCCAATTGCCGCACTGAAGTTTGTTTTGGAAGGTAAGTTTTGCAGTGATTCATATTGTTTACTTGATGCAGACAATACAAAGCCAATGTTTTTATTTGTTTCCTGATTATATTCTAGTTTCTCCTCTATTGAACGTTGAAACTTGTAGGGTACCCCCGATCGTCTGAAAAGGGTAGCGAACAGGTTGTCGGAAGCTAGTTGGTCGTAGTATACCTGTCCATTGTCCAGATCGTTTTTGTAAGATGCAGATACATATCCCCAAGGATCTCTGCTAAAAAGGTATTTTGCTTCGAATCGTCCCTTAAAACTTTGGTCTAAAGTGCCATAAGCACCATATCCCTGAAAATGAATATGTTTGTCGAAATCGGTATTAGTGGCTACATCAAAACGTAGTCTTGTGCCTTCCCAAGGATTACCACTCACCCAATAATACCAAGGGCCAATGCGTATTTTACCTATGTCTTTTGTTCCAGTGGTTAGGAAGGTAATGGTGTTTCTGTAATTGACGTAGGTTTTGTTTTTTTCTAAAGTATCCAATAATACATACACCGCTTTCTCACTTTTACTCAACTCCTCATGTCTGTTCTTTTGCCAGAAGCTATCCGAACTGTTGTCATAGTTGGCAGCTAATTCTACCTTTTCGGGGACTTTAGATTTGTTAACCTCTGCAATGGTAGAATCGCTATTGATAATTACATTCTTGTATGTCGTGGTTTTTCTACCTTTTAGGGCAAGGCTTTTTTTGCCAATAGGAGAGATGTCTGCCACAAATTTGTCTTTATATAAAAACCAGGTACTATCGTTAATCAGTTTAAATTCTTGTATTAAAGATAAGCCACTCAAAAAATTGATATTAGCATCAACTGATGGGCGTAGGGTGATTTTTTGCAAAGCAAAAGTCGTATCATGAACCCAACAATCGCCTTCAAAAACATCGTCTCCTTTATGTTTAGGAATTATTTTCAAATGCACTAGTCGTCTATTACCCAGATATTGGGTATCTAGTAGTTTGTAGGTGTAATAGTTGGGAGCATTGGTATTAAAGGGGCTAATAAATTCCCGGTTAAAAACAGGTATAAAATTGTCATATACATTTATGTTCTGGTACAGTCCCCCCAATTGCTTGATAACGCTTTCGTTGTCTAGCCCATTTGTGCGGGTAGCTTTTATGACTTCTCTAACCTTATGAGGATTCTTTTGAAAATAATAATCCGACAACGTCTCTGTAAGATAGGCTGGTAGAAAGGGGCGTTCTTCCGAGGTTGAATCAATATAATTAAAAACAAAGTTCAAAGGCTTTAACAAAGCATTATTGCTAAGCTTTCTTGTATTAATATTTTCTATGTCCAACTCCAGCTTATTGTAAATTTCATAACTATAATTATCCCATCGCGTTTTATCATGAAGGGCTTTGTATTTCATTATCCGTTTCCAAAACCATAGTGCCCTATTGTATTTTGCTTTTACGGTAACATCATTTACAACAGGCAAAATCACAAGTTTAAAATCTAATAGGGTAGAGTCTGTAATGCCTCCTGCCCAAATCGTTTGTACTTTATATCCGATACCACTAATAATTAATGAATCGTTCAGTGCATACTTTTCCACCTCTAAGGTAAACTTTCCTGCAGAATCTGTTAGTACTCCCACTCTGCTCTTTTTAAACATGGCCGAGGCAAATGGGATGGGTTCATCGCTTTGCTTATCTTTTATATAGCCAACAACTACCTTCTTTTGTGCAAATGAAAAGAAGACAGCCAGCATAAAAAATAGGCAATGAAATAGTGTTAACGTAAACTTTTTTCCCATGTTGTCAGGTTGGCAATACTATAACTATTTTTATATAAAAAGGTTATTTTATTGTTATATAAGGTGAATTGTAAAAATAAAAGATAAACAAGATTTGTAAGGTTTTGATAGTAATTTATAGTTGTAAATGGTGTGTCATATTAGGAAAAACAGGTTTTTGAAATACAACCATTTAACCGAAATGCGATTGGAATATCATCAAAATAATGTTTCGTAACAAACATTAACGCAATACAATAACAGGATAATTGGCAAAATATGGCTATTAATACAAAAAACCTTTTTCTATTCTAGTCCGTGCAAGATAGTATACTTTGTTATCTCTGCGTTGGATGTCATGTGCATTTTTTCTAGTATTCTTGTCCGGTATGTACTCACCGTGTTCACGCTTAGCGAAAGTGCATCGGCAATATCAGTTATCTTTTTCCCTTTAGCTAATTGGCTAAATACTTCCATTTCTCTGTCGGAAAGTGATTTATGTGGCTCGTTTAAATTCTCCTTATCATGGAAGTTAATGAGCAATTCGGCAATGTCCGGAGTAACATATTTACGCCCTTCAAGCACTAGTTCAATAGCCCTTACCAATTCTTCAGGTGCCGATTCTTTGGTTATATAACCATAAGCCCCTGCTTTAAAGGCACGCAGCGCATAATGTTCGGGAGGGTGCATACTTAGTATCAACACTGGTATTTTGGGGTAATGCTCTTTCACAAATTTTACAACCTCCAAGCCCGAACGCCCCGGCATAGAAAGGTCGGTGATGATTACCGACCAAGGTTTAAGATTTATTTTTTTAATTATATCAGCACCATCAGAGGCCTCTTCAATATGAGAATTTGGGTAAGCCGCCGATAGAATCATAATAATTCCTTTCCTTACCACACTGTGATCATCACCAATTAATATATTCATAGCTTGTACCGATTATGCAGGTTAAACAGTTAATCCATTGAGCAATCCTACAACCATTTTTTGTAAAAGTAGTAGTTAACAGGAAATAACAATAATTCAAGCTATGAAAGTTTAACTAATGGTGCGAAATTTCTAAAATTATAAGTCATACTTGGTTCAATTAAAAATGACTACCTGGGGTTAAAAAATAATATTGTTGTATAAACATTCTTTCATCTATACTAAAATTGAACATTCATTGTGAGTTAACGCACATTTGTCGAAAAGTGGCTAAACTAATCCGTGAATCTAGAAGTCTACTTTATTACTACCGCCAGGGACTGCTCCATACAAAAGGTTGAATAGATAGATAGATAGATAGATAGATAGATAGATAGATAGATATATAGATAGATAGATTTTACTACTCTACTATTTATGTAAGCCAATGTCCTATGTACATTCCAATATCAGACGTCATTTATCCAACAGGTGGCTCTTAGCATTTGATAAAGTACCTCTTTTTAGGCTGATTGATGGTTTTTGAAACTTTAATTGGCATCTTTTCGTCAACCCTTATTAGTGAATAACCAAATTTGTTGATATTCTTATAAGGGAGAATAGCGTTACATTATTCAATGAATTATCATATCGCTAGATCATTAATGCTTGGGGTGCAACTTTATAAGGAGGTAGATTTTTTGTGAACTGCTATAGCACAAATTAATTAAACGATAGGAAAGATAAATGGTGCTTGCATCTTCATTGGGGCAAATGATAATTAAATAGGTAGTTTTCTTCTTTGATTTTTATAATCTATAAATCTTATAGACTAAATAAATTGCCCTATTTTTGTTCGATTAATATAATATAGTTCACAAAAAGTGTGTATTTAAACCCATTTCTGCCTAACGGGATTGTATTATTTCAGAACATAATGTAATTTTTAGGTTAATTATTTGTGAATTTTCCTTAGTTTTATTCCTTTTATCAAATAGCAATTAAGTTAATAAGTGTATCCCATCTCAAAAGATATCATCGCAAGTATAGAAGGAGGCAATGAGCTATCCTTCCGTACATTCTTTGACTATTACTGGGATCATATTTATTCAGTTGCTTTTGCTTTTACTAAGTCAGACGCTCTTTCAGAGGAGATTGTTCAAGAGGTATTTGTGAAAGTATGGTTGAAAAGAACCCAACTCTCTACCGTTACAGATATGGATGCTTGGTTGTTTATCATCGCTAGAAATCATATACTAAATGTATTGCGTAAGAAATTGAAAGAAGATGCGTTCCTTCAAAATATGGAAGGTTACTTTAGTATTATCAATGGCTCTCCCGTAGATTTATTATATAAAAAAGAAGCGGAAGCAATAGTAAATAATGCCGTAAATAAACTGCCCCAACAGCAACAGCTCATATATAGCCTTAGTCGGATTGCAGGACTTTCTCAGGAAGAGATAGCAATAAAACTTAATATTTCTAAGAACACGGTAAAAAGTCACATGAATAAAGCATTGAATGCCATTCGGTTGCATTTAGAGTCAAATTCTGTTAGTATTTCCTTCATTTATGCTATATTAACCATATATTCTTCGAAATAATTATTTATTTTCTTCACCACTAATACCTGCTTCCTTTTTTACTGTCTTTAGTAGGGATGGCATATTAATCTATTCTAATGAAGGACTGATAATGGTATCAAAAAACAAATATGATGGTAGATAATCGCTATTTAGAACTGTTGGAAGGTTATACAAACAACACGCTCACCCTGCAAGAGTTGGAAGAGTTGAAAGTATTTTGGAAAACGAATGATACAGAGACCCTAAATGTTGTTATAGAAAAATCCTTTGACAATCATGCGTTCAACGGGCTATCAGATATTGCAAAAGCCGAGGAAATTTTTAATAGGGTAATGGCCACTGCAAAACAAGTAGAAAGCTTTGCGGTAAAGAAAAAAAGAGTATGGTTTGCCGCGGCCGCAGTGATTGCTTTTTTTGTAAGTATGGGTGGATTGTATTTGGCAGTTAGTAGTAAAGCAGCCGCAGATAACGTGGCTACACTTGCACCAAATAAAGACATTCAGCCAGGCAATAATAAAGCGGTTCTTACATTAGCCAACGGAACAAAACTGATGTTGAATGATTCTCTTAATGGGATTGTTGCAAAAGAAGGAAGTATTCAATTAGTAAAGAGTGGAGGGGAGTTAAGTTATAGGTCTCTTGATAAAGCAACAAACAGTATCAGCTATAATACCATCTGTACGCCGAGAGGGGGTATGTATGAGTTGGTATTGGCAGATGGTACAAAGGTTTGGTTGGATGCTGCTAGTTCCTTGAAATATCCTGCTTCATTTGTAGGGAATGAACGTAAAGTGGAATTGACTGGAGAAGCTTATTTTGAAGTAGCCCACAATAAGAACATGCCTTTTAGGGTAATAGCCAATCAAATGACAGTTGAAGTATTGGGTACGCATTTTAATATAAATGCTTACACAGAAGAAGCTGCTGCCAAAACAACACTCATAGAAGGGGCTGTTAAAGTATCTGCCAACAATGCTACAGAAATATTGACTCCGGGTAAAATGGCGAGCTATAAAAATGCGTCTATTACCGTCGCTGATGCCAATATTGAGGAAGAATTAGCCTGGAAGAATGGATATTTTATATTTAATAAGGCAGGCATTGCGACTATTATGAGGCAACTTTCTCGTTGGTATGATGTAGAGGTTAGCTACGAAGGAACGGTGCCCCAAAATGAATTTGTAGGACAGATCAAAAGAGAGGAGACATTGGTAGGGGCATTGAAAATATTAGAATTAAGTGGTATGCACTTTAGAATTGAAGGAAGAAAAGTAATAGTGTTGGAATAAGGTTTTTATCATCGTAATAAATAGGTAAGGATGCAATTACTACAACCTTCTTGGTTTCTTGGGTTGATTATGTGGGGATTAATTATAAATTATACCTGTATCATGTATGTAATGTGTCGTTTAGCATTTGGGAGAAAAAAAATTGGGTTTAAGAATAATGTCTTATTGTTAATTATTTTTTGGCTGATTCCATTTACTGTATTCGGTTATTTATATAAACTAAGGGCAAAGAGGTAAAGGTTTGGAGAATTGAGTGAAAATAGGCCTTTTTTAATGTGATTTAATTATGCGAATTTTTATTATAGTTTTATTGGTAGTGAGCTTACAGGTATCCGCACGCGCCTTCTCTCAGAAAATTTCTCTGTCGGTTAAGGATGCACGTATCGAGCGGATATTGGAAGTAATAAAGCAGCAATCTGGCTTCTTATTGTTTTATGATTATGATTTGATTAAAGAAGTAAAACCATTGACTATCAATATTAAAGATGCTTCTGTTTCTCAATTAATGGATCTGATTGTAAAAGGACAACCTTTTGAGTACACAATTCAAAACAATACCATTGTATTAAAGAAGAAACCTTCTTTCTTCGAAACCGTTACAACAAGTTTGTTTAGCGATGAGATTCAAATAAAAGGACATGTTTATAGTGATGGTGGCGAACCACTACAAGGGGCTTATGTATCGGTAAAAGGAAATAGCAAAAAGATTGCCATCACCAACGCAAATGGAGAATTTACGCTTAGCTTATCCAAGCAAGAGTCGTTGCAAGGTATCCTTGTATTCTCTTTTGTTGGGTATAATAAATACGAATACAAGGTAAGTGGTCATAAAAGTGTTGATGTAACGCTGGCTAAAAACATACAATCTCTCGGTGATGTGGTGGTTACCAACAGTTACAGCAAACCTAAAAGAAAAGAAGAGGTTACAGGTAGTATATCCGTGGTAACAGCTAAAGATTTGCAGGTGGATAGACCTATCGAAAGTTTCGATAAAATGTTGGAAGGTATGGCGGCAGGCGTGCAGGTAGAGACTAATACCGAACTAGGCACCCCCGTTAAAGTTAATATTCGAGGGCAGAACTCACTTACAAACCTTAATGGTGCAAACATTACGACACTCACTACTTCTTCACAGCCGCTCTATATCATAGACGGTGTTCCTGTTATGGAGCAACGCCGTAGTGACGAGCCTTTAGCATTCATTAACAATGAAGAATTACTAAACCCGCTAGCAGGTATAAATCCCTCAGACATAGAAAGTATATCTGTTTTAAAGGATGCAGCCGCCGCTTCCATTTATGGGGCTAATGCAAGTAATGGCGTTATCATTATTACCACCAAAAAAGGCAAATCGGGTAAAACAAAGTTGGACATCGGTTATAGCAACGGTTGGGCGCAAAGCATTAATGGCATAAAATGGTTGAATGGTAAACAATACCATGATTTATTAAGAGAAGAATACGTGAATGATGGCAAAAGTCCCGCCGATGCGGAACTTTTGGCTGGTTCTAGTACTATGAATACGCCTTGGTTTGAGCTTACAAATCGTTACAGTACTTTTGATGATGCCGAAATAGAAGTTTCGGGTGGGGGTGAAGCTACACAGTTTAGGTTGTCGGGTTCTTTCTACAATCAACAGGCTATTCAGAAGGGAAACGATTATCAAAAAATATATCTTCGTGCACGAATAGACCATAAAGTAAATAACCAGTTTTCTTTTGGGCTTAATTTAGCACCTTCTATTACCCACAAGCATGCAGTAAACATATATGGTGTTGTGCCCATCATACCCAATGTGCCGGTTTATAATGCAGATAGTACATTCTTCTCTTTTGCTAACTTAGGCGTACCCAATCCCCTCGCCGTTATCGCACAGAACACCGATTATGCTACAGGTGGATCTTTCAATGCCAATACACACGTTGATTTTACACCCATCAAGAACCTACGCTTTTCTACTTTGATTGGTATAGATGCATTGCAAAACAAATTAACTTTATTCCAGAGTCCTCAAAATGCAACTGGTGCAAGTAAAGGTGGGTTTGAACAAATTTTTGATAGAAGCAACTTTAGCTGGATAAGTACTTCACAAGCCAACTGGTCGCCTACGTTTAGGCAAGTGCATAAGTTGGATATAACGGTAGGGTTTGAAGCAAAAAGTGAGGATACTAAGTTGTTGAGTGGTTCAGGTACAGGGTTTACCTATAGTAAGTTGATAGAACTGAGTACCGCCACCAATCACTTTTCTGCGTCCTCTAAAGATCTAACCAAATCATATTCAGTTGTAAGCCAGGTGTTGTATAATTATAATAGCAAATACTTCTTTAGTCTTTCAAGCCGACTTGATGCGGCAAGCATCTTTGGTAAAGATGTAAACTCAACCGTAAACTCTGGGTTCGGGGTTGGATGGTTAATCAACAAAGAAAACCTCTTTCGCCAATACGACTGGTTAGATATATTCCGCCTACGGTTTAGTTATGGTCGCACTGGTAACAGCCGCATTGGTAGCTATGCCGCAAGGGGTTTATATAGTTTCGAAACCCAAGGCTACAACAATATCGTATCTTCTTATATTTCAACTGCCCCCAATCCATACCTCACTTGGGAAACTGGTTACAAACAAAACATCGGGATAGATATGGGCTTTCTCAAACGTTTTAATGTGACGGTAGATATCTATAAAAATACAACAGTAAATGCCATTAATCCCGTAGGAATCCCTTCCGAAAACGGCTTCACCTCCATTTTGGCCAATGTGGCCGATTTGAGAAACAAAGGGGTTGATGCAAGTATTTCTGCACAAATATTTACAGGAAAGTTTCGCTGGACAAGTACGCTAAACATTGGGTACAACAAAAATATCGTTAGCAAAGTATATAATAAGTCATCTTATTACTCATCTGACCCCTCCATAGCAGCAGTATTAAAGGAAGGAGTAAGTACTTCAGCTGTTTGGGGCTTTAGGTATGCAGGGGTAGATACTGCAACAGGCTACGAACAATATTATGATCAAAGTGGTAAGGTTGTTTCCTCCAAAAATTTAAATCGGTTGCCTTCAAATGCCTATTCTTTAGGCGATAGATTGCCTAAAGCACAAGGCGGTTTCATCAATACATTCAGTTATGAAGGTGTCTCCTTAACCGTTAATCTTATTTACAACTTCGGTGGATACTTCCTGGCCGATTACAATAACGAAAACAATGGTCGCAACTTATCAAATCGCAACCAGAGTGTAAACTTACTAGACAGATGGACCAAATCGGGAGACATTGCTTCTATCCCAAGGCTTGCCTCTGGCATTTATGGTACAGGCAACCCAATTGTAGCCAACTCTTCTAGGTATGTATATGACAATACCTATATCAAACTCAGCAATGTTTCAATTGCTTATGGGGTTCCCAAAAGTATGATGAGAAGGGTAGGAGGAATGACCCTTATGGTGTATGGAAATATTACTAACCTTGCCTATTGGTATAAAGAGAAATCACCAGCAGGACGTAATGGTATCAAAGAATATAGGTTCAGTTTCCCAGAGGCACAAACTTTTACTTGGGGAGTGAAAATAGGAATTTAGAAGGGAAACATTATCCGTTGTACCGGTTACCGCAAACAGCAAACGGTCAACAGTACAACGGTCAAGGGTAAACAAAAGGAGAAATAACAATGAGACAAAATAAACATATTATCATCTTAAGTTTAATAGCGATAGCACTAAATAGCATGGGCTGCAGGAAATTCTTGGAATCACACTCCGAGAACAATGTTTCAGTCGCAGAGCTTTTCACAGATTATGAGGGTGCAAGAACCGCAATCATTGGATGCTATAACAAAATGAAAACCTCCGCTTATTATACGAAAGACTTTTATGCCTATCCCGAATTAACGGGCGGCAACATAAACTATGCTATCACCAAAGCACCTTCGCTCTATCACAACTACAGTTTTACCAATGTATCATTGTCTACCTATAATGACATGTATAATTTTTATACCCAGGCATATTCCGTCATATACAGTGCAAACAATGTTTTAGAAAATGTTGACAATGTTACAAATGCAAAGGTCACTCAGCTAAACCGTATCAAAGCCGATGCGTATACCATTAGGGCAATGGCGCATTTTGATTTAGTACGTGTATTTGCCCAAGATTATTCCAATTCGCCTACTGCAAATCATCGTGGTATTGTAATCAAAATAAAAAATACAGATAGTATCGCTTCTTTCAATACATATAGTACGGTAAAACAAGTATACGACCAAGTGCTTAGCGACTTAGATACAGCCATTGCTTTGTATGCAGCGAGTGTAGATATTTATCCATCTGGTAGTTCGCAAACTTGGTTAAGTGCCAATGCCGCAAATGCGCTAAAGGCAAGGGTATGTTTATATAAAGGAGATTATACGCAAGCGTATAATCTCAGTACCACAATCATTAAAAGTGGAAAGTATCCCTTGCTGACTACTTCTAATTATGATGCTTCTTGGAGCAAGAAAAATATTAGCTCCGAAAGCATCTTCGAACTAGCTTTTGGTGCGGGTACGGGTGGCGGATATGGCGATTATTTCAATTTTACTATTCCTCAAACACTGTATGCACAATTTGCTACCTCCAATGATTTGATAGGGAATGGGGTTTTATTTGATCCTGCCGATGTGCGTGGGCATAACTTTCTTTTTAAGGACACAACTATTGCTGGTAGAACCTATTCATTTAGTTCTAAGTATTTTGGTACAGCTGATAGTACCAATAACATCAAAGTTATTAGGGCATCTGAGTTGTATTTGATTGCTGCAGAATCAGCTGTGCAATCCGATCCTATAAACGGATTATCAACAGCCGCAACTTACCTAAATGCTATCCGCACACGTGCCAACCCCAATGCAACCTACTTTACAGCTGCCTCTAAACAAGCAATGTTAGATGAAATCTTTAATGAACGTCGTAGGGAGTTATGTTTCGAAGGGCATTTGTTTTTTGATATAGCTCGAATGCACAGAAATTTGGTAAGGGTAGATTGTAGTAGCAATATCAAAGGTTTCACTTACCCCAATACTTTATATGCTTGCCCAATACCAACTTTATATTAATGAGTAATGATAACAACGATGAGTAAATATTTATGGATGATGATAGCTTTTATTACGTTTCTAGGATGTAAGAAAGAATATAATGTGCAGCCCACTTATGCTTCCTTGAAAATAGCAAATGTCTGGGCTCAAACGCAGCCATTTTATTCCCCTCATCCCCAGATTTATATTGATTCTTTGGGCGTCTGGAAACCGTTTATCAGTTTCTCATTCACTTCAGATGGAGAACCAGATAAAATAGGTTTCCAAAACCCAAATGTAGCTGGCAAAGGAACAAATGCCCTGTACATAAATACTATGTATAACACCTCTTATTATACGTCTACCTACAAAATAAATACCAGTTCCGATTCTGGCACGTACAACGCCATTATACCAAAGTGCTTTCAATTTATACCCAAAAGCAAAGACTCTTCCGATGTAGGCACAGTCGTTGTTTTGCCCCAAACAGTTACGTTAACAAGAAAAGATAAAACAAAATACCAGATATACATTGCCCCAAGTACACAACCGGGTTCGTACAATACAAAAACGGGGGTATTTGAAATCGAAGTGTTGTTTGATGAAAGCAATTTCGGAGGACCAAAGGAGGTTAGAAGGAAGTATCGCTTTACTTCTTAGTATTTAATTAAAAGTGTTTCGAGGTTAGGTTTAATAGTTATTTAAAAAAGTTTATAATAACATGAAGAAAACAAATTTAGTAATCGGTGTAATTGCAATTGCAGGAATCCTCACCTGTCTGTCATTCAAAAGTTACAATGAAGGCGATGATATTGCCGCATTGCGTGCCATATACAGTAGTGGCGACAGTACCAAGTGGCCGAAGGCAGACATAGACAGTAATACGGTGGGCTTTCAGGAAATTGGTCGGTTGGGTGCAGTGCCTTATCCCACAGACAATTTGCCAAATGCCGAGAAGGTAAAGTTGGGCAAACTGTTATTCTACGACCCTCGCTTGTCTTTATCCAATCAAATTGCTTGTGCCTCTTGTCACGACCCGCAATTGGGTTGGGGCGATGGTAAAAAGCTAGGTTTCGGACACGATAGAAAATTAGGTAAACGCAATGTAATGACCCTATTTAATGCGGGCTTCTATCAGAAACTGTTTTGGGATGGAAGAGCAAAGAGTCTCGAAGACCAAGCCCGTTTCCCAGTAGCAGATCACGTAGAAATGAATATCGATCCCCACGAAATGGCCGAAAAGATAGAAGCTATTGAAGGGTATAAACCGCTATTTAAAGATGCTTTTGGCAGTGATACCATCAATCTGGATAAGATATTAAAAGCAATTGCTACTTTCGAAAGGACTATTGTTAGTAGAAAAAGTAGATTTGATGTTTTTGTAAAAGGAAACAAAGAAGCACTGTCTGATGATGAAGTGATGGGATTGCATTTGTTCCGTACAAAAGCACGTTGTGTTAACTGCCACAATGGACCATTGTTTAGCGATAACCAGTTTCACAATGATGGACAGACATTGTGGGGAACGGCAAATGAAGATTTAGGCCAATACAATGTTACAAAGAACAAAAAGGATATTGGGGCTTTCAAAACCCCTTCACTGCGTGAGGTGGGTATTACAGGACCATGGTTTCATCATGGCAACTTTACAGAACTAAAAGATATTGTAAGCACGTACAACTTAGGTAATCCTGCAAATATCCCCAAGAAGTATTTGGGCACACCTAGGGATAGTCTGTTGCCCAAGACATCACCTATTATTCGTAAGTTGAATCTTACCCCGAAAGAACAAGAGCAGATAATAGCATTTCTGCAAAGTATCACCAACCAGCCCCCACGGGTCAAGATACCAGTAGATTTTCCGATGTAGGAGTGTGAGTGGTGAGTAGTGAGTAGTGAGTAGTGAATCTATCTAATCAATTAAATCATATTAATCTAGGTTCAGACAGTAATAGGTTCATACACTAATAGGTTCAGACAACAAATAAAAAAAACATGAGAAAAACGTTACTAATACTTGCTTCACTCGTTGCGTACCTTAATGTTGGGGCGCAATGGAATAATGGTACGTCCACTAATAATCTGGTTTGTGGTACCTCTCCAGCTACCAGCAAGTACGGCAATGTTTCTACTACAGATGGGGCAGGAGGTATGATCGTAGCTTGGATAGATTCTAGAGACTCTTCCAATAAAAGTATCTATGTACAAAAGTTATCAGCTGAGGGTACCTTAACTTTTCCCCAAGAGTTATTGGTTAGTAATGCTACAGGTACCGTTTCTTCGGTTAAAACCAATCTGTCCATTATTTCAGATAGTGTTGGTGGCGCAATATTGGTTTGGCAAGATGCTAGAAACACTACAGCTACAAATACCAATGCTGATATATATGGTCAGCATATAGATGCAGATGGTAATTCTTTATGGGCAAAGGATGGGGTTAGGTTAACGTTAGCAGATAATAGCAAATCCAATAAAGGAGCAGCATTGCCTGTTTTAGTAAATAAAAACGAGTTCGTCCTTGTTTACAACGATAATATAAATGGAACCTTCGACTACTTCGCCCAAAAGGTTTCTGTTAAGGATGGTTCTTTATTATGGGCATCAAATGCAAGCTTGCATGGTAGCAAACCATTCGTTCAAACCCAGGCCACAGCACTATCAGATGGAAAAGGGGGCTTATTTGTCGTATGGCAGGATCCAAGACTAGCAAATACGAATAATGATATCTATGGACAATACATTGATAATTCAGGTAAAATATTGTGGGACACAGCAGGCTTGCCTATTTGTAATGCCTCAAATCAGCAACTCACCCCACAATTAATTGCCGACGGAAATGGAGGAATCATAGTCGTTTGGAGCGATCAACGTGCAAAGGTTGCCGATGGTAATATCTATGCACAACGCATTAATGCAGCAGGTGCCATACAATGGGCAAAAGATGGGGTAGTCATTTGCGACTATACAGGTAACCAAGCAGTGCCTAACATCATTAAAGGGGGTAACGGTTATATCATTGCTTGGAGCGATGCCCGGAAAGCAAGCAATGACAGAAATATTTTTGCTCAAAGCATTGATGCAAACGGAACAACCCAATGGACTGCTCCTGCTGCAGGTGGAATGCCTGTGTGCCAGGCTACAGGCGCACAACCCATCAATTATACCAATGCACAAAATATAAAAATACTGCCAGATGGAAGCAATGGCGCATTCTTCATTTGGGATGATGGGAGAAATACAATTGCCAATATTGATATTTATGGTCAGCGACTAACCAGTACAGGCGCAGTTTCTCCAGGATGGTTGGCAGATGGTAATATAATTTGCAATGCAACTAAAAACCAGCAATCTCCAGGTGTAGTGTTGGATAATGCAAATAATGTGATTGTTTCTTGGAACGACGAAAGGGATAGTACGTTCAATATATATGCTAGTAAACTCGCTTTAGATGGTTCATTGGTATTACCATTACATTTTGTTTCTGCGAATGCGCTTTTAGTTAATAATGCAATTCATATTAGTTGGCGAACAACCAATCAATCTGTTTCTACAGTATATTCTATCGAACACAGTACGAATGGTATCAACTTCTCAGAAATAGGTTTGTTGAAAGAGCAAGGAAGCAACACCTGTTCATTTGTTCACAATACGCCATCTCAAGGAAACAACTACTACAGAATTCATGCAACTGATAAACAAGGAACCAGCCTGTATTCAGGTGTCTTAAACGTGATGTTTAGTCTAAATAATAAACCTAGTATAACTGCGTATCCCAACCCCGTTTTTAATTCCTTATTCGTTACAATCAATCAGCTACCTAAGGGAAATTATTCCCTTAGGCTCATCAGTTCAGTTGGGAAAACTGTTAAACAATTAAATATTAGTTTAGATCAAACTACTACAACTCAAATAGAGACAGCTAGTTTACCCAAAGGTGGTTATATGCTTCAGGTGACAAATGCAAAGGGGGCAATGGTATCTAATCAATTAATTATTAAACAATAAGTACATATTCTTTCATCATTTAAAACAAACAACATGGGATTATTTACTACTTTACAACGACAGAAACGAACGCTTGCTAGTTATGCAACTTGTTTGCTTTTGTTTTTACTTTCTTCTGCTAACGCTGTCGCTCAGCAGTCATTCAATAAGGGCAACCTAGTTGTTCTGAGGGTGGGAGACGGAGTAGCGCCTTTAACCAATTCAGCTGCCTCCGTTTATTTGGATGAATATACCACAGCAGGTAAGTTGGTACAATCAGTTCCCTTGCCTAGTAGTGGGGCTGGTCACAAACTAGTGCTTACAGGCAACTCCACCTCCGAAGGGCAAATAGCAAGTTCTCAGGATGGGGTTTACGTGGTGGTTGCCGGTTATGATACCATTGCTGGTGTTACAGGTTCTTCATCCAGTACGACCATACACCGCATTGTAGCACTTACTGCGAGTGATGCCAAGCCGGATCTCTCTACAAGCTTATCCAATGTGTTGAGTGCCTCTTCTGTAAGAACAGTGGCAACAGATGATGGCTCAAACTTTTGGTTGGGTGGTTCCAACAAAGGAACCTATTATGCTAAAAAAGGAGCAGACACAGGTACATTAATTCAGAATGTAATAACCAATATTAAAAGTATGAAAGTAATCGGTGGCGATTTATATCTGTCCACTGCACAAGGAAGTAATTTTAGAATTGGGCAAATTGGCAATGGGCTACCAACGACCGCTGCGCAAACCTTTAATGGTTTTCAGGGATTGCCAACCTCAGGCAGTCCCAATAGTTTCTTTTTTGCAGACCTAAGTCCAACAATTGCTGGCTTCGATGTACTCTATTATGCTGATAACTTGGCTGGTCAGGGTATCTTCAAATATTCTAAGATCAATGATAGTACTTGGGTTAGCAATGGATTAGCTCCTTATACAGGAAGTGGTCTAACAGGTTTGGCAGGGATAGTAACCGATACAGGAGTTGTTTTGTACTCAACCAATTACACCACAACTGCATCGGGCTTAAATATTACGGTAGATAAAAGTGGTTACAACCAAGCCATCACAGGAAGTGTAACACAGTTACTTTCTGCACCTGCAAATACGGGTTTCAAGTCTGTTGCTTTGGCACCAAATGGTTCTGCCCTACCTATTTCTTTACTTTCTTTCAATGGAAAACTAGAGGCGACTGGTTGGGCTAATATGTGGTGGTCGGTAAGCGACAATGCCGATGCAGCATACTATACCATAGAAACAAGTACAGATGGTATCCATTTTAAAGCAGCAACGTCCATTACCCCATCTAAAAACAGGGATAGTTATACGACTTCGATTTACGTAGGCAAAAATACCAATAGCTATTATCGGTTAAATATTATTAGTAAGGGGGGCAAAAACGTATATAGTAATGTTGTGTTACTATCCAACAAAACAACCTCTACGTATACAGTGTATCCAAATCCTGCTAGAAACAGTATAACGGTTACACATGCTATGGCATTGACTGGCGCAACCATAGATATCTATACACTTGATGGAAGAAAAGTATATAGTAGCCTGGTGTCAGAAGGACTTTCTAGCAACCGAATAGACATATCTAGTTTACAAGCAGGCACTTATAGTATCCTCTATACAAATAATGGTCAACGGCAGGTAGCTACCTTCATCAAATCTATTCATTAACCCCTTTTATTCATACACGCTTCATTCACAATTAAACAATTCAATTATGCAACAAAAAAAACAGTTACTCTTAAGGATACTACTATCCTTTTCAGTTATTATGGCTTTAAGCTTTCAGGTGCTCAAGGCACAAACCCCCGGCTTAGTGGCAGACATTGCTTCTGGTACCCCAAGTAGCTCTCCTGGTTTGTTTACCACCTTTAATAACAAATTATACTTTGTAGCTACACAAGGGACTGGCGTTAATGGAGGGACTCGTTGGTTTAGTACCAATGGCACTAATGCTGGAACTTATGGAATATCGACCCCTACAACGAGTGGTAATTTTGCACCAGGGAATAATCTTGCTAGTAGTATCGCAGCATATACTGATAATTCAAATAATACTGCATTGTATTTTATTGGGGCAACAAATGGTATCGCTAATAGTCAGTTTTACAAAATGGGTACCAATGAAGTTGTTACATTAGTTAAAACTATAAATACTTCTGGGAATTCTTGCCAAGCCACAACTCCAACAGTTTTTAACAACAAACTATATTTCGCTGCAACAGATGGAACTGCAAGTGGAAATTGGGGGAAAGAATTGTGGGTGACTGATGGGACTACAAGTGGAACTTCTAGGGTGTATGATATAAATCAGGTAGTATCCGGAAGTGCCACTGCAAGTTCAAACCCATCTAATTTAACTGTTTTGGGCAATTATCTATACTTTTCAGCTACTGATGGGGTTAATGGTATACAGTTATGGCAATTAGGTACCAGTGGTAATCCATCTTTAGTTCAAAAAATTAATGGCACGTCAGGACTTACAAACCCAGGAAATTTTACAATATTCAATAGCAAACTTTATTTTACAGCTTCTTCTGATGGTGGAACAACATCTAAGGTTTGGGTATATGACCCAACTGTAGCTGCTTCATCTACCAATCCTTCACAGTTAAACACGACCACTTCTTCAGCATCAGGGCTTGTTGTTGTTGGCTCTAATTTGTATTTCGTAGGTACGGTTTCTGGAATCGTCAACCTTTGGAAATCTGACGGTACGGCTGCCAATACTGCTGCTACAAGTATAACCACTCCAACGAGTCTTGTTAATTCAAATGGTACACTTTTTTATGCTAACTCTACCGACTTTCAGGTATATACCTATAACGGAACTTCTGCTACAAAATTAACCACTACACTTACCGCTGCCCCAACACTAACAACTACTAGTAACAACCTAGTTTATTTTAGTGGTACAGATGTTACTTACACTGGACAACCATGGGTAAGTGATGGGACTAGTGCAGGTACTTACAGAATAGGTGTCATTAATCCTTCAAGTACCGCTAGCGCTACTGCTTTTTACTATTTCAATGGATTCGTTTATTTCAGAGCCACAAACGGTAGTACTGTAACGGGCTCCGAATTATACAAATTCGGTTACAATACTTGGACAGGTACGACTAGCAATAATTTCTCTTTAGCCTCCAACTGGAGCGCAGGTTTTGTGCCTGATTATACCACCGATGTAAAGATCCCTTTGGTTTCTACAATGCCTTCTCTTACTGGTACAAATACTATTAGAGGTTTGAATGTACCTAGTGGGGTTACACTCACCAATACAGGCACACTGCAAGTAGGTGGAGATTTAGTAAACAATGGGTCTATCGCTGGTTCGGGTACGTTACAAATGAATGGTAGTGCAGCTCAGGCTATAAATGGATTAACTACTACTGCCCAATCTATTTCTGGCACAGGTACAATTACCAATCTTACCCTTCCTACCTACAATAGTGTTAGTGGTGGTAGTACAGCTTATACCAATGGCGCCACCATCACAAGCGGTATGCAAAGCCTTACAGGAACATTATCGGTTCAAGCAGGTATGCTTACAACAGGTGGCTTCCTTACCCTGAAATCTACGTCTATTGCCAATAGTGCAGTCGTAGATGTAGTAGGGAGTGGAAGTACAACAGGTATCTCGGGTAATGTAACCGTAGAACGGTATATTCCGAAAGGCTTCCGTGGATACCGCGATATGGCGCCTCAAGTTTACAACGCTAGCTACACGACTGGTAACATTTACGCTAACTGGCAAAGTGCGGGTGCTATGACAAGTGGTTCGGGCATCTTCATTACTGGCCCAGGTGCAAAACAAGCGAATACAGGTAACTTTTATGGGGCAGCTTATCCCAATACAGTTGCACAGCCTTCCCCTAACAATACCAATGGTTTAGATTACAGCATCGGTGGTCTTGCCTCTATATTTTCATACAACAATACGACGGGTACCTTCAATTGGAATTATGGTGGAACCGGAACAACCAATACCTACACTGCCGGAGCTGTGGCGTATGGTATTACCGATACAAAGGCAACCAATTTAGATGCCTTTACTGGTTACAGGGTAGTGGTTCGTGGCGACAGAAATTTCAACTTAGGTACTACGCCGATCGTATCTACCGTGCCTAATTCTTTAAACATGTACAACGCTACCACTATTAAAGCTACAGGCAGTCTCGTATATGGTACGATTACTTACAGTAAAACAGGGGTTACGGGTAATGGTAATGGAGCTACTCCAATCTTTACTTCTGCTAATTACTTCAACACGAGCCTTACCAAATTCAGTATGGTAGCCAACCCTTATGTATGTCCGGTAGATTGGGTGAAGATTTATGATGAAAATGGTTCTACTACTTCGGGCATCAACGCTAGTTACTGGTTCTTAGATCCTACCACTAGTTCCAATGGAACCTATCGTGCCTATAATGCCCTTTCAGGTTCTAGTGGAGTTTATTCTTATAGTGGCATTACTGCCCCAATTGGTTACCGGTACATTCAGGCAGGTCAGGCAG
The DNA here is from genome assembly GCA_903883945.1 of uncultured Chitinophagaceae bacterium. Taxonomy (GTDB): domain Bacteria; phylum Bacteroidota; class Bacteroidia; order Chitinophagales; family Chitinophagaceae; genus Parasediminibacterium. The sequence goes on from CAISCV010000228.1 coordinate 33,310, forward strand.
TATTTGTGCAGGCAACTAGCTCAGATCCCAAAGTAGTATTTACAGAGGCCGCTAAAGTAGCGTCTACGCCAAAGACCTCAGTATTTGGCACAACTACTTTGAGCAAATTATATATAAGCTTATTGAAACAAGCAACAGCAACTACCTATGATAGGATAGATGGTGCAGCTGAAGCATTCAGAACAGATTTTGGTAACACAACTTATGGTCCGCAAGACGCCTTAAAGTTTAATGGTACCAACGATAATCTATCTATCACCAACAAAGGAAAGGAACTCAGCATTGATGGTCGATTACCTGCTACATCTAGCGATGTAATTGCTTTAGCAATCAGCAAACCAAGTGGTAACAAATACCAATTAGAAGTTGATGCTGCTGCTTATGTTAATAATGGTTTTAAGCCGTCAATATTTGATGCGTACAACAAAACTACAACGGCACTAAGTACGGGTATTACTACCATAGATTTCACAGTAGATACAGCAGTAGTAGCTAGCTTTAGCAACCGATTCTCTATATTGTTCGCTCCTAGTGCTTTGCCTGTAAATAGTATATTGGCAAGTGCAAGCCTCAACAACAAGGTGGCAACCATTACTTGGAAAACAGTAGGTGAGCAGCATGTTGCTCGGTTTGAAGTAGAGAAATCTACCGATGCGAAAACATTTGCTACTATTCGTCAGTCTATTGCAAAAAATACAACAACTGCTGTATACAGCACAACTGATAATAATGTAACTGCAACAAGCTACTACCGTATCAAGGCTGTTAGTACAACGGGTGCAACAAGCTATAGTAATGTTGCGAAACTCACTACTAACAATTCTCCACTCACTACTATCTATCCAAACCCACTTAAAGGCAAAACTTTAAACGTGTCGATGGATAATCTAGTTGCGGGTAAATACACCGTTAGTATTATCAATGTATTGGGTGTAAAAGTAAGTGAGCAGACTATCAACCACTTTGGTGGAAGTGCAACCCACGCTATTACAATCAGCAATACATTGGCGGCAGGTACTTATAGTGTTACCATCAGCGAAGTAGGCAGCAAGCAATTGGTTCACCAATCAACTTTATCAGTACAACCCTAAACAACAGTTATTAGTGGTTAGTGATTAGTTGTCAGAAATGGCACTAATCATTAACACTGATTACTAATCTAAAAAACTTATTTAATTATTAAATTATGAAGCAAATTATTAAAGGAATCAGGTTGATAGGATTGTCAATGTTGATTGGAATATTATTCAGTGCCGTTGACGTTAATGCCCAATCCCCAGCCGACGATCCAGGTATTGGAGGTCCAGGTAGCCCTACAATTGGGGTTGGCGGCGATAGTGGCCCTGTGGTTCCGTTTGACAATAGTTTAAACCTTCTTTTTATTGCCACAACTTTAGGGGGTTTCTACATGGCAAATAAGAAAGGGATTATCGCTTTGAGATAATATTGGTTATGTTACTTTATGCCCTTGCCCGATCAGCAGGTGGTGTATACTTACAACTGTTGGGGATACTTCTCGTATTCCTGGCAGTTGTTTTTGTTTATAACCAGATGTTCCCACACCTCTACGATGATGTTTCCAAACCTCTACGATGATGTTTCCAAACCTCTACGATGATGTTCCCACACCTCTACGATGATGTTCCCATACCTCTACGATGATGTTTCCGCACAACAACGATGATGCCCCAACACCTCTACTATGATGTTCCAACACATCAACGATGATGTTCCAACACATCAACGATGATGTTCCAGCACATCAACGATGATGTTCCAACACATCAACGATGATGTTCCAACACATCAAGAAAGTAGCGTTTTTGTAATCCTGAAACAAAGTTATCGTTGCACTTCTGTGTATAGTGTGCTACTAAAACCAATTTTTATTAGGGGAATGCATTTACCTCCTTTCTAATTTTTCATCCGTCCCGCCAGAAAATAATAGTAACGACGTAATTCTGTAGAGACGGATGATAATCCGTCTAATTTGCGCAGCAAATCAATAATTTAATTTATCAAATTAAGGCTGATTATATAATCCTTCTCTAAAATGCAGCAGGTTCAAAAATTTCACGTCATTGTAAGGTCATTTAGTAGCTAGTCGGAGCACGCTAGTGAACCCAAATCCTATAAATAGTGTATTACAAGTGTGAATTTTGGGATTATTAAAATATCCTCTCTTATTTTTACATAAAATTAATTTGAATGTTAGATAGTATAGTAGAAGGGATAGAGGCGATTAAGCGTGGAGAAATGGTAATCGTAGTTGATGATGAGGACCGTGAAAATGAAGGTGACTTTATTATGGCTGCAAGGTTTGCAACACCAGAAGCCATCAATTTTATGAGTAAAGAGGGTAGGGGACTCATTTGTGCAGCCCTTACAGAAGAACGTTGTGCCGAATTAGACTTAAAACCAATGGTTAGTTCAAACACCTCATTGCACGAAACGGCCTTTACTGTTTCAGTAGATTTAATTTCAGAAGATACTTCCACAGGGATTTCTGCCTCAGACAGGTCAAAAACAATACAAGCTTTAATAAATCCTGCCACCCAGCCATCAGATTTAGGAAGGCCAGGACATATATTTCCACTCATTGCAAAATCGGGTGGCGTTTTAAGAAGAACAGGACATACCGAAGCAACCGTAGACTTATCCAGACTCGCAGGCTTTGAGCCAGCAGGTGTTTTAGTAGAGGTAATGAATGAAGACGGCACTATGGCTCGTTTGCCTGAACTGAAAAAGATTGCAGATAAGTTTGGATTGAAAATGATTTCTATCAAAGACCTTATCGAATATCGGTTATCTATAGAGAGTTTGGTGGAGGAACAAGTGCGTGTAGATATGCCAACGAAGTATGGACATTTCAAATTGGTGGCATTTAAAGATAAAAGTAGCAATGCAGAGCATTTGGCAATGATAAAAGGAACGTGGACCAAAGATGAACCAGTTCTTACCCGAGTGCATAGTAGTTGTTTTACAGGCGATATACTCGCAAGTTTCAGGTGTGACTGTGGCGAGCAATTACACAAGGCAATGCAGATGATAGAAGCAGAGGGTAAAGGTATTATCTTATATATGAACCAAGAGGGAAGGGGAATTGGATTGTTGAATAAATTAAGGGCCTACAAGCTGCAAGAAGAAGGAATGGACACCGTTGAAGCAAATTTGCATTTAGGTTTTGCAATGGACGAAAGAGATTACGGCGTAGGCGCACAAATGCTGAAATTATTAGGGGCAAGTAAACTTAAATTGATGAGTAATAACCCCAAGAAAAGGGTTGCTTTAAAAGGATATGGGTTAGAGATTGTAGAAATTGTGCCACTAGAGATAAAGCCCAATAAATACAATGAGAAATATCTTCAAACAAAGCGCGATAAAATGGGGCACGAAATTCTTGGATAAATGCTTTTGTAGCTAAATAACGCACCATACACCATGAATTAATGCGAATATTTTGAGAATGAATAGCCAAAAAGATTAATGGTGTTATATTTTTTTGCATCTTTACACAACTAAACAATATTGAGATGGGATTAAACGAAGATAAAATGAAGCACGATAAGGAAAAAGCAAAGGGGTACTTTATTCGTCCAACTGGAAAAGGTGCCTTGAAGATATATCAACTGATTAGCATAGAGGACTTCGAGATGCTATATGTTTTTTTTGATACAGAAGATGAAGCTAAGGAATATGCGCAAAAGAATGCTTTGAATCTTGTTAACTTCTAAGATATTTTCTGAGGCTTTATATCCTCTTATGTTTCATAAGAAGACAAAACAAATGAGTGTATGCTTATGCTACTTTATTGTTTTGTCTTTTTTATTTTATTTGCTGGATGATATTTACCGCAATAGTTGAAATTGGCTAGATTGCTAAAATGCATAAAAAGGGTTCTCTTATATTTGCCTACCTTAATTCTTAATTATTCTTTTTTAAAATATGACTTTACCTATCGTCGCCTACGGAAATCCTGTCTTACGTAAAATTGCAACAGATATTACGCCCGATTATCCTGGTTTAAAAAAATTGTTAGATGATATGTGGGAAACTATGTATAGCAGTAAAGGTGTTGGGTTGGCGGCACCACAGGTGAATAAGGATATCAGGGTTTTTATAATAGACAGCAAGCAAATATTCGAGAACCAGGAAGAGGATGAAAAGGGCATATATAATGATGAGCCAGGTGTGAGAAAGGTATTCATAAATGCTAAGATACTTGAATTGTCCGGGGAAGAATGGGCCTATAACGAAGGCTGCTTGTCTATCCCAAAAATTAGAGAAGACGTCTACAGACCAGAAACTGTTTTGATGGAATACTACGATTCTACTTTTACAAAACATACTGAAACCTTCACAGGGTTAACATCTAGAATTATTCAACATGAATATGATCATATAGAAGGAAAGCTGTTTATTGACTACCTAAAGCCCCTTAAGAAGAAGTTACTTCAAGGAAAGTTGAATGATATTAACAAAGGGAAAGTAAAGGTTGACTACAAAATGAGTTTCTCAAAATAAATGAAATCTATCCTCTTTTTTGTTAGCTTCTTCATTGTATTCGAAGCGATTGGTCAGGATACCACTATTATCATTGACAATAAAAAGATGGTGCTTCCTGAAGTAATCGTAAGGAATAATTTTGATTATAAGAAGCTCTTAAAACAAATCAAAGAGGATACAACCTTTTATAAGGCATTTAGAAATCTCAGGATACTAAACTATACTTCTTTTAACGATATAAAAATGTTGGATAAAGAAGGGAAAATAAAGGCTTCCTTATTTAGTAAAACACAGCAACTACGTTCCAATGGTTGTCGAACTATGAAAACTTTGCAAGAACAAACCACTGGTGACTTCTACTCAAATGACCACGATTACAATTATTTTACTGGTAAGCTATATGCGTCTTTGTTTTTTACAACAGGAAAAGTGTGTGGTGAAACTAATATCGTAAGTAATGCCCAGATTTCTATTGAGGGTAAAACAGGGATTGATAAGCACAAAGAACAGTTGAAGATGCTTTTCTTTAATCCGGGGAAGAAGATAAACGGTATTCCTTTTATAGGTGGCAATAAGCTTGATTTATATGATGAGCAAGCCCATAAGCTTTATGATTATCGACTGGAATTACAGGAATATCACGGCAGTCAATGTTATATGTTTTCCATTACACCAAAAGAAGACCTAGGTCCTCGAGCAGACGATATAGTGGTGGATGGGATGACAACTTGGTTTGATGCTAAAACCTTAGAGGTATTGGGAAGGAATTATGCACTAAGCTACAAGGCTGGTGTTTATGATTTTGATGTGAGTATGGAGGTAGAGATGAGTCATTATAAAGAATTATTGGTACCTAAAGTCTTACGTTATAAGGGGAATTGGGATGTAATATTCAAAAAAAGGGAAAGAGGAACTTTTACGGCAACCTTATTTGATTTTTGTTCTGAATAATGTGAAATGTAGGTAAGTAGAATATCTAAAAATTATCTTGCATCAGACTTATTAATGAAATAAGCTAAACTAAAGAGACCGCAAATACTGGTCTATGTTAGATAAATCAGTGCTTGCCGGGGTTAATTGAATTGGATTACTTGAGGTTGCAGTAATTTGTTTTGTTGCCCAATAATAAACCCCATCAATTTTAGAAATTGAAACCAAAGTAATAGTAGTATTTATTGGAATTCCTGATGCACCATAGCTTTTTCCCAAAGGATTAGGCTTTAATCTTACTACTGTTTTAGTATCATTAAATACGGCATAAGTAACCGTATTTTTATTGGTAAAGTTTATAGGTAGAAAAACATTGATGCGGGTTGTATAGGGAGCAGGTGGAATTGAATTAGCACATCCAAACCAACCTATTTTGTTGGTAGTGATTAAATATCCATTATTAGGACTGTTGGATGATCCACCACCAATATAAGTAGGCGTTACAGGACCATGGCTAACAAGAGGAAGCCAAACTGTATCTTTTCCCGTAGTGTCTGGTTGAAACATAAAGTATTGCATAGGTACTGTTGGATAATGATCTTTAGTCCTAACCTTAAATTGAATTTGTTTCTGTAAAGCAGCATTCCAATAAACAGGGTTGCCCTTGTACGACAATTTAATATTTACATAAGCCCCAAAGTTTAGTAAGGTTCCATTACTAGTTGTTTGAACTTTGTGTCTTATTACATCTCCTTTTGAAGTTAATACCAATATATTGGCTTTAACTTTTGCAGACTTTGCTGTAATTGTTGTAGAAGGTTTATTTTGTGTGGTCATACACCCACCTGAAGGAAAAGTAATAGTTACAGAGTCACCAATGGAAATTTTACTTGCGTCATCACTACTGATGCAGTTAAAGCTATCGGTTATAACTGGTTTGTCTAAGTTTGCAGTAATGGGAACAATTGTATCATTTGTAAACCATGTAGTATCATCTTGTTGTAAAGGGGGATTGGGCACAAAGTCTCCAACTGCGGTTTTGTTGCAACTAGCTATTGCTAATGCCAAAAACGTTAATATGGAAATGTTTGTGAAAAATCTTTTCATAATCTATCTGATACTCTTTCGTTATAATTTGATGCTTGAGCGTGGAATTTTATATCTAATTCCAAAGTTTATTCCTAAACTATTAAAACGTTGGCTGAACCCAAATGAAGTATTGCTGCTGTTGGAAAGGCCATATTTACAATATGGTTCTGCAAATGCATCAAAACTATTTCCTATGTCGTACAAGAAGCTTACGCCTCCATATAAACTCAAATTAATTGCGCTTTTCAATACACCATTTTGTTCCTTGGCACTCAATGGGGCTGTATTTAAGTTATTGTCAAACGTTTTGCCTTCATAGAAGGACGCTATATTGGCAATGATACCTCCATTTGCAGCAAAATGCCACTTGTTGTTGCCCGCTTCCCAACTAGCAATAACCGGAATTTCAATACTTTTATTCGTATTGTAACTAGTCATAAGTCTGTATCCTGTTTGAATAAAAGTACTGGTGTCTTTTATTGAAATGGTTGCACCATCATTATTAATGTAAGACCTTTCAGTTACTACAGTACTGTTTTTTGTATCAAACTGTTTGTACCTGAAACGTTCGTTTATTTGATTGAACTGAATACCACTTTTTAATAAAAGATGATTGGTCAGGTTTTTGGCAATACGAATGCCAACAGTAAATCCGGCAGATAGTTTTTGAGCAGTATCTAGTGCCTGGGTATAAAAATAATTTGAGCTAGAAATACCTACTTTCTTGCTGCTATACTCTGGGGAGGCATATAATTCCACAAACCAGTTCTTGGTTGTATTATTGGGTAATGTGATGGTTGTTATTGTATTCTTACTGTCATTAAGGGTTTTAGTTACATAATTGTCTGTGGGTAAATTCCATGATTTTAATACAATATTACCCCTTTCGAACTTTTGGTTTTCATTCTCACTTTCATTAAGTAGGCGTCTATTGTTTTTATTTGTAGTAAAAGTATTTATTCTTTCAGATTGGCTGATTACAAAGGAATTATCAGCTAGAAGCTGGGCATTACCTTTATCAGCAGTAGTTGCATTATACATCTTGAGTTTAGTCTCTTGGGCATTAGACTTGTGCGTACAAACTGAATGAATTGTATTTGTTTTACTATCATTATTTTTCGTCTCAACAGTTGTAAAATCGGATCTATTTTCCTTTGTTTTAGTAATGACACCCGTAGCACTACCCGTAGCATTTTTGTTGAGTATAGCTAGTTTAATCAATGGAGATAATTCTTTTATTTTTATTGCATTTTCACCCGTAGACTTGTTGGTATAGAAATAAGCAGAACCAATTATACCAACAGTAATTATTGCAAGAATTGTGGATTGGAAATAACCATTCTTCCAAAAAGGAAGAGGAGCAGGCTTTTTCTTGTCTTTTTCAGGTACTATACGTTCCCAAAGACCAGCAGGAACTGGGCTTTCGTGATTGTATAAGTTATCTTTTATGTATTTGTCAAATTCTTGCATTAAACGGCAATTTTTTCTAGTTTAATAATCTGGTTCTGAAGCATTCTTCGAGCTTTTACAAGTTGACTTCTACTAGTGCTAGCTTCTATTCCTAACATAACCGCAATTTCTTCGTGACTATATCCTTCAATGACATTGAGGTTAAAAACAATTCGATAACCATCAGGAAGATTGCTAATCAATTTCAATAAATCATCTTCAGAGAGGTTACCATAGATGTAAGGTTGTATATGAAGTTCGGAAGCACTCTCTCCGTCAATGTCTTTAAATGGTAGTTTTCTTTTCTGAATATATTTCAAGCAAACATTAACTACTATACGTCTCATCCAACCTTCAAAAGATCCTTCGAATTTAAATTGGTGGAGGTTACTGAATATTCTAACAAAGCCTTCTTGCAACATATCTTCTGCCTCCATCGAATCTATTGAGTAGCGTAAGCACACACTCATGAATTTACCCGCATATTGCTCAAAAAGCATACGTTGGGTATGAGGGTTCTGCTCAATGCAACCTTTTATAAGTTCGTACTCAGACAAAAGATATAATTGTTTTACAATGCTCACAAATAAGTTGATACATGACTTATTCGATTTGCTGCTTTAATAATAATAATAATAATCGGTATAAAAGTATATAGTAAATTTCAGAGGGAACGATTTCGTTCTAAATTTCTACTTTTTATAACTTTGTTAAGTTGATATTTGTTGAAATCAATACTCATATTCCCTTTCCACCAAGCAAATTCTCACTTTGTAATGTTCGTACCATTGTGTTCTGCCCAATTCTTGTGCTAACAGGTGTTCAGCGTTTTGTTTCCATCTCTTAATAGCGTCTAAACTATCCCAATAAGAAATAGTAATGCCGATTTCTTGCCTTGCACTTTCCATTTCTATGAAACCAACTTGCTGTTTTGCTAATTCTCCCATTTTCTCTGCCATTCTTTCATATTCTTCTGTCTTTTCTTTTTTTAAAGAAGTAAAGATTACTGCATAGTATGGGGAGAAAGGTGACATTAACAATGTGAATTAATAAATTATTAGTGATTATTACCTAGAACTTGTAATGTTTAATCCTTTAGTTAGAAATAGAGTTGTACCATCTGAATCCAATATTGCGCTTTATGCGCTTCTCCTTTCCATATATAGTATTTGTGTGGTATTTGTTTTTCGTTGAGTTGTTGATGCAACAGGTTATTATTCTGTAAAAAGGCGTCATCTTCTCCAATAACAATGGTAATATCTAATTTTCGTAATAATTCTAGGCTGTGTGGATTGAAAATGTGTGGTAAATACTTGGTTGGCGTGTGGCTATAAATATGATCGTCCATATAACCATCAAATAAATCGTTGAAATAGGAGAGCTGCAGTGTGAGGTCGTACCTGCCGCTCATTGCAACTACTTTAGAAAATAATAGTGGGTATCTGAATGCTATGTTTGCGGCATGAAATCCACCGAGGCTGCAACCGGCAGAGATAAATTGTTGACTATTGTTTAGGCTTCGTATGAAAGGCATTAATTCTTGCAAAATATATTGCTCAAAGTGATTGTGTTGCTTAATTCTTTCGACAGGAGGAATGGATTTATTGTAAAAACTTTGTTGGTCGGCACTGTCGATACAGAACAATTGTATTTCACCGGCTATTAATTTGTCTTTAAAAGCTTCGACGACTTTCCAATCTTCGTAATCGTAGAATTTTGCAGTTCGGGTTGGGAAGAAGATAACAGGTTTGCCTGAAGCGCCAAATACTAGCAATTCCATATCTCGGTTTAAATGGGCGCTAAACCATTTGTAATAAGCTCTTTTGTAACCAAAAGCAGTGATGGAAGAAGATAAAGCCGTGTACATAGGCATTAAGTTTTTTTGCGTAAAGCAATATTATGTTCTTTAAAGAATTCTAATAGTGTGTCTCTCCATAAATTGTAGCCATTATCGTTCAGATGCAACCCTTCAGACTGAAAAAACGTCCTGATGGGGTATCTGTTTGCATCTAACATCTTATCAAATATATTTACAAAAAATACATTTGCATCCATTTTCTTAATTTCTGAAGAGATGATTTTGTTGGTAAACCTGATTTGCTCTATAATATTAAAACGTCTGATGCTAGGTTTCACGGAAATGTAAACAAGTGGAATATTGCCAAAGCGTTTTCTTACTTCGACTACCATTTGTCGGAAGAAGATGAGTACTTCTTCGGGGTGTCTGCCATCACCGAGGTCATTATCGCCTGCATACAAAACAAAAATATCAGGGTTTAGTCCTTCCATCAATCTTTCGAAATAAACAATACAAGCTGCTAGGGTGCTACCACCAAAGCCCATGTTTAGGGGTTTATAAGCTTCGAAATCTTTGTATAATGAATCCCATAACCTTATTGATGAGCTACCATAGAAAAGTGTTTTTGGGTTATCTGCCATTGCCTTCCTTTCTTCCACTTGTGCTACATCGGGTTCGTACCAAAACATATCTTTTCTCTCATTTAGTAAAGCAACAAAAATACTTGTAATAGTCTATCAAAGTGTGTGTTGCTTTTGAGAAAAAGATAATGTGTAAAAGTAATCTAACTACTCTAACTACATTTAGGTTGAAGCAATGATAATAATATGATAATATCTGCGGTGGAGGGTTGAAAATGAGCACATGTTAGAAATAGACCTCTTCGGAAATTCATTTAGGCATACGAAAAGGTTTTGCAATTCCGTTAATAGTTCTAAAAGCGTTTATGTTTTGGAAAGTTTTATCGAAATATTCGACATCAAGTTTCAAAAGAGCCACCGGGATTCATAAGA
>CAISCV010000229.1 GCA_903883945.1 uncultured Chitinophagaceae bacterium
CCACTAATAACTAACAACTACTTTAGCAGTATCTGGCAAACCATAATTACCCGTCAACAATATTTTATCTGTAGCCGATAGTTTAGGTGATAGAATCTCTACCCTATCTTTTGTCTCTATCCCTTTGGTTACCAATAACTTGATGGCTGTGGTACTGTCTTTCATTTTCATAATCCAGAACTGGCTCTGTACTTCATCCGTTAATACCGCCTCCTTGGGCAACGAAACAATATTGTGTTTCGCACTCTTCACAAAATATACTTTGGCCAACAGATTCTCTGGTATTTCCTTCTCGGTATTTACTTTTATCATATAACTCTGCGTTTGCGAAGCCGCATCCACGGTAGGCATCTCCCCTTCCAACGTTCCATTAAGGGTGGTACCGTCGGGTAGATGCAATTGAAGTTGCTTGTTGTAAGGCAAAAAGGGCTTTAATTCGTACGGTAGATTCAGCAAAAACACAAAGTTCCTGGTATCTGTAATGGTTGCTAATTGCTCGTTGTCCTGCACATAGTCTCCCGTGCGATACGTTAACTGCGTTACATATCCATTGCCCGGTGCTTTTATGTGCATCGTTCCTTCGAAATGCAGAGAAGGGTCTACATCTTTAACGGTATTACCCAAGCTTTGCGATTCTTTGGTTTTAAGAGTAAACAGTTCCTGCCCTTTCTGCACATACTTACCCATTTGGGTATTAACGGCTGTGAGGTATCCATTGGCATTGGCCTTCACATAACTCTTTACCAAAAAGGTTGATACTGCACTTAGTTCTACTGTTTCATCCATATTACCAATCGTAGCAGCGGTAACAGTAACCGGTGTTCCGCCTTCAACAGTTGTTGCGGAGTCGGCTTTATTGTCTTTCGGTTCTTCTTTCTGCTTGCAGGCAGTAACCAAAAGAATGGCAAATAGTATAGTTGTACACTTCATGTAGTTATGACATTAAGTTATAAATTATTATTCAAGTTTACAGCACCAACCACTAATCATTAACAACTAATCACTTACCTATTTCGTATTCCAATAATTAAGCTGGTTAATAATTTGTAATCTATTGATTGTTGTTTGTGTAATTGTGTTTTTAGACGTAAGATAATTGCTGATAGCCAACAAAAAGTCCGACATCCGTGCATCCCCCGTTACCAATAGCTTTTTGTTTGCCTCAATCAATGCTTCGCTATACCTGAACTGGTCTTTAGCTTGCGCAATATACTGATCGGTCAATTGCAGCTGTTGCACCAATTGCGCTATCTGTTGTTTGTACTGACTTTTAAAATACTGCTGATACTCGCCAATTGTTTGTTGCGCAATGGCATTTTTATCGTGCTGCATTTTCTTTTGTTTGCCATCGTAAATTGGCATCGAAATGGTAACGCCAAAGCTGGTACCGAAGTTCTTGTACGGATCCAACGATAGCGTACTCACATGCCCTGCATCGGCATATAAATCGATGGTAGGCTTGTAACTGTTATCTATGGCTGCATCACTATTCTTAAGTTTTAAGCTGTCTAAGAGATACTGTCGGGTAAAGATGCTATTTGTTATTTCTGGCACAATAGTCGGTTCTATTGCAGGATTGGTAAGGGTTACAAAGGCTGTATCGTTGATACCACTCAAGTAATTGAGGGTAGCAATATCGTTTTGTAGCACCATTTTTATTTGCGCAACGGCAAGTTCTTGTTGTTTGAGGGTTACTACAAAACTCAGGTAATCTGTTTGCCTGTAAACGTTCTTTTCTGTAAGGGTCTTTAGTATATTTTCCTCTTTGTACAGGAGTTTCAGCATCTCTTGGTTAAAAAGATATTGTTGCTGATCGCCATACGCCGTGATGTATTGTGCCGTAATCGATTTTTTTATATCTTGCGTAGAAATCTTTTCTGAAACAGCTAGCGTTTGGTTCTGTAAATCTATCGCTTCATATTGAGACTGTAAAATCTCCTTGCGTACTACTCTTTTTGTAACACTTATCAATTGGCTAAAGTGTCCTCCATTGGTTATAGCCGATTCGTATCCCCAATCTTTGTAGGTAGGCGCATAAGAATTGGTACTAGAAGCTGTTACTTGTGGTTTGTAGCTTGCCTCAATGCGTAGGCTATCAATAGCATTGCCCCTTTTTTGGTTCTTTAAATCTTTCAACAGCGGACTTTGGGCGATGCCTGCATTAACAAATAAGTCGAGCGTTTTCTCTTGTGCTACTGCACAAAGGGAACCCATTAAAAATAAAATTGAAGCTATAAGCTTTATCATTTGCACCTGCTATGAGTGGCAAACATAAGTAAAGTAAATGTATCTAGTAAAGACAAATTGCGGAAAGGTTGCCAAAATATAGGTCGTTATTTGGGCATAGTTACACTTACAAGTGAAAATAATAGTGGCAGGCTTTCTTTTTAAAGAATTAATCGAGATACCAATATAAAAAATAGCTTAAACAGAAACAATTTATAATTAAGAATCAATTACTTGCTACTTATTTAAAATAAACTACTTGGTTACAACACGCTCCTATCCTACTTAGCGTTTATTAAACCATATCGCCATAAAATGGGTAGGCTAAAATTTCAAAATATAATCAGGATTTAAAATATGGTGTGGCTTGTTGCATTCGATAGACGACCTGTTAGCACTAACAGGTGGCTTATTGCGTTCGATATATGACCTGTTAGCACTAACAGGTGGCTTGTTGCGTTCGATAGACCACCTGTTAGCACTAACAGGTGGCTTGTCGCGTTTGATATATGACCTGTTAACACTAACAGGTGGCTTGTTGCGTTCGATAGACCACCTGTTAGCACTAAAAGGTGGCTTGTTGTGTTCGTTAAAGCGCCTTCTAGCACATCAAACACCTAAAAAATCTACCATTCACTGCACATTACTCACAAATCACTACTCATCACTCACTACTCACTCCTCACTATTCACAACTGCCCACTCACATTAGTTTCTGAATTTAATGGTAAAAGTAGTCCCCACATTTACTTCGCTGTCTACCTCAATTGTTCCCCCCAAAGCAGTAATTTGTGAGTGAACTAGGTATAACCCAATCCCCTTACTGTCGGCATTGTTATGAAAGCGTTGATACAAACCAAATATCTTATCTTTTACTCGCTTCATGTCCATCCCAATACCATTGTCGGAATACACCATTTTCACACTACCATCAGGATTCTTGGTGGTCTTAATTTGAATGAAAATTGGCGTCCCTTTGTGCGAATACTTGATAGAGTTGGTTAATAAATTCAATAAAATACTTTCTAGATAAACCTTGCTGAAATTGACTGAATCTGCCTCAGAAAAGTCTGCTTCTATGGTGGCATGTGCCTTTATAATGGTGTTTGAAATGGATGTATGCACTTTATTAAATACATCACTGAAAGATATATCCTGGGTTAATAGGTTTCTATTTTCTTTGATGATGAGTATATTAATCAGATCATTTAGTGTCTCATCTAGCAGTGCTGTAGATTGTTTGAATCCTTCCACCAATTTCTGCGTGCGGAGGTCTGGTATCTGGTTGGTGTCAATCAATTTACAAATAGACAATAAATTGGTAAGCGGCGCCCGCATGTTGTGCGTGGTGATATAGCTAAATTGTTTCAATTCTTTGTTGTTATGAATCAATTCATTTATCAGGTGTTCCTTCTCCTCTTCGGCTTTCTTGCGAGAGGTAACATCCCGCTGGATAGAAACCCAATGGGTAATTTCGCCCTTGTTATTTACAACCGGGAAAACAGAAATGGACGCCCAAAAGGGGGTACCATTCTTTTTGTAGTTAATAACTTCCATCCGGCCAGGCAAACCGTTCTCCATCGCCTCACGAAGTTTAGTACGCTCACTTGTATCGGTAAGCGCCCCAATTAAAAACTTAAGACTCTTGCCTTTTATTTCCTCCAACGAATAACCCGTCATAGTAGTAAAAGACTCATTTACATACAGTATCGGAAACCCACCGGAAGGCAACTTTTTTGCATCACGTATAATAATGGCTTGTGTAGTATTATGAACAACTGTTTCAAATAGCTTTATACGCTCTTCTTCTTGCTTCCTGAGGGTGATATCCTGCATCGATCCAATCATCTTCACCACATTTCCTTGCTCATCCTTCATGGCAAAACTCCTGTCTACCACAACTGCATAGGTACCATCCGCTTTCCGGAACCTATATTCCGATCCCCATGTGTCGCCACTGCCTTTTATGATGGCCATTTCAGATTCGAGGACATCGTTTATATCATCGGGATGTACATTTTTTCGCCAGATACTATCTTGTATCGGCATTATACTAGGCGTTTCATGCCCAAAGAAAAGCGTAAAGTTCTTACTGAGAAATAAGGTATCTGCTTTTAAATCCGTTTCCCAAACAACATCCGATGTAACAAGGGTTGCATATTCATACCGCAGATTGCTCCATTCCAAATCCTTTTCTATTTTCTTTTTCTCGGTAATATCTTGTATGGCACCAAATAGCCGTATGGCCTTCCCTGTCTCATCCCGCAAACAAAAGCCTCTTTCTAGTACAACCGCATAGTCACCATTTGCCTTTCTGAATCTATATTCTGTTTGCCATTGAGCACCGCCTCCGTTAATGACCTCAGCTTCTTTGGTAAGCACCCTATCATAATCATCCGGATGCAGGTTTCTACGCCAGATATTATTCTCACCATATTCAATGCCATTCAATTCGTGCCCAAATACAGTTGTAAAACTATTGGCCAGATACAAACTATTAACCGTTAAATCAGTTTCCCATATCACATCGTTTGTGGCTATAGTGGCATACGCATAGCGTTCATTGCTCCTTTTCAATTCGATATCTGCATTTTTCTTCTCCGTAATGTCTATGATATAGGAGCAGTTCAATTCAAGATCTCCATATTTTATGTAATTAGCCAATATCTGAACATCTATGATAGTGCCGTCCTTCTTTTTATGCTGAACAGTTACCTCCAATTTTTTATTCACCTTCAGGTAATCCCACACTTCGGCATACGCATCATCCCATTTTTCTTCATCATAACCTTTCACCAGATGACCAACCCGCATGGTAGCCATCTCTTGTGCTGTGTACCCATGTAAAAGCAATGCGGCCTGATTAAAGTCATAGAAGGTACCATCTGCCTTTGCAATTAACGTTGGCACACTACTGTTTCTAAAAACAAAATCAACTAGCCCAAGCTGCTCATTCAACAACTTCTCTTGGCTGATGTCTGTAATAAAAGTGCTGCTTACTTCGATATCTCCAAATTTTAGGTAGTTGGCTACTATATCTACATAGAAAATGCTTCCATCTTTTCTTTTATGTACACTTTGAAAATGCAATTTATTCAAAGCTTTTACATCTCTCCATAACTCGGCATAACTTATTGTTTTGTTCAATCTTATGTCATCAACTTGCAATGCCATCATCTCTTCCTTCGTGTAGCCATATAAGGTAAGCGCCGTCTCATTTACGTCAAAGAAGCGACCGTCCTCTAAGCCAATGATAATGGGCATGGAAGTTTTTCTGAAAATGAAGTCTATCAGTTCCAGATTCGCTTCAATTGATTTTTTTGTAGAATTATTTCTGAAATAAGCATATACTTTTACCCCTTCTTTGCCCACTAACGGTTGGGGCTTACCAAATCCTTTTAACCATTTCAATTGGTTATTATCGCGCAACCGAAACTCAACCTCCCATAGGTTATCCTCCCATATGTTATCAAAAGAGTGATAGATATTGGGTATATCCTGTGGATTGATTTCATTTAAAAAAAGCTGGTTATCAAGGTTTATTTTGTCCTTATCAAAGCCAGGAAACAGCTTATAAATCTGATTATTTACATAGCCAAATTCGAAGCGCCCATCACGATATACATACAGTTCGAATAGGGCTATAGGCAGATTTTCTGAGAGATTTATTTGAGAGCTACTCGTATCTCCCGTTGTAGGAACGTGGTCTTTGAAAGCACCGCTCATAGTTCCGATAGTGTGTTGGGAGGTAGCGGCAATTTCTTTCCAATATAAAAATGCTTTATCGGATTGGTAGGAATGAGCGGTTAGCTGAATATGATTTCCTTTTGTGGTAAAACTAAATTCTACCGGACAACTAGATTCAAAAACAATAGAAAGCTGTTGTTGTAATAATAAATTTATGGCAGGTTCGAAGCAATAGATTGATTGCCCTGCAACAGGTAATATCTCATGCAAATAGGATGAATCAGGGGTAGATACGCCAACAATTATTCCCTCCTTTGTAATTTCTGTTGAAGCAATTCTTATCATAATACTGGGATCCAAGTGTCAACGGACTCACTTTAAGACGTGCAAACTAAAACAATAAAGACTAAATAATATCATTTTTCGCAATAATACTTCGAAAGAATACGATATAAGGAGAAGGTTCTCGAAATTAAAACAATAACATTAGCACCCGTCTATCTGTTGAGTATCACAATAACACAGTGCACCCTAAAAATAGGACGGACGCTACTTCTCAAAAAACGAGTCAATAAATATTAGAGATTATGAAAATTGCATTTTCAGACTCTAATAACGCTAATATTGCAATAGGAAGCAAGGGTTGATATCATATAATTTTGTCAGGCTTCTTACCGCATTAAAAACGAAATAGTTAGTAAAAAATGAAGAAAATAATTGTTTGCGCATCTCTCTTAATTCAAGTATCTACTATGGCACAGTTACATTACCCTATCTCTAAGAAAGTAGACCAAACAGATGATTACTTCGGCACCAAAGTACATGACCCCTACAGATGGCTGGAGTACGATACCGCCACCGATACCAAAGAATGGGTGAACGCACAGCAAAATTTCACGGAGAATTATCTTGCCAAGATACCATTCAGGGCAATTGTAAGAAAGAAGGTTGAAAGTGTTTTCGGCTTCGCCCGGTTTACGACTGGTTTTAAAGTAGGCGACTATATCTTTTTTGCAAAAAATGATGGCTTACAAAATCAGGCAGTATACTATTATCAAAAGGGATTAACGGGCATTCCTGAAGTGTTTCTAGATCCCAATACTTTATCGAAAGATGGGACTGCTGCGGTTTCTATTGGAGGAGTTTCCAATGACAAAAAATATATAGAATATCATATAAATCAGAATGGTACCGACTGGTGTACCAGCTACTTCAAAGAAATTGCTACCAACAAACGCATGAAAGACACCATACAATGGGTGAGAGACCAGGGTATTGGCTGGGTTAAGGAGGGCTTTTATTACGTGGGCTATCATGCCCCTGAAAAAGGAAAAGAGCTAACTGCCGTTGCCAAAAATGCGACGGTATACTTTCACAAGTGGGGTGATAAGCAAGCGCAGGATAAAGAGATATACACCGATGCAAATAATCCTGCTATCTATTTGACAATCAGTACGAGCGAAGATGATAAGATGCTGTTTGTTTCTAAGTATCCCGGCACCGACAACAACGAAATAATAGGTAAGAAACTAAATGAAGAAGGCGACTTTACCGTGCTATTTAAAGGCTATTCCCATCAGTTTGAAATCATCAGCAATAAAGGAGATACCCTCTTTGTAAAAACAAATGAGGGCGCAGGCAATGGTAGAATTATCAAGACTACGTTTAGCAATACCAACAAAGAGACGTGGGTAGAAGTGGTGCCTGAAAAGAAACAAAAGCTAGACTTTGCCACCCTTGTTGGCAACACTATCTTTACCGGTTATCTGGTGAATGCAACTTCAAAAATATACCAGTACAACACCGATGGCAAATTACTGTCAGAAGTAACCCTACCGGGCTTGGGTACAGCAGGAGGGTTTGGTGGTAGTAAAGGCGACGCGTATGTATTTTATGATTATACGTCCTATACTGCCCCTCCTAGTATTTATAAGTATGATATTGGTACGGGCAAGTCGAGTATTTTCAAGCAATCTGTTTTTAATGTGGATGTAAATAAGTACGAAACCAATCAAATTTTCTATACCAGTAAGGATGGCACCAAAATTCCTATGTTTCTAGTGCATAAGAAAGGGTTACAAAAAAGTATCAACACCCCTACCCTGTTGTATGCGTACGGAGGATTTGATATTAGCATTACCCCAACTTTTTGGTCGCACATGTATACCCTGCTAGACAATGATGGCGTATTGGCTGTGGCAAATATTCGTGGAGGTGGTGAATTTGGCGAAGAATGGCATAGGGCTGGTATGCTAGAAAAGAAACAAAATGTATTTGACGACTTTATTGCTGCTGCCGATTATCTGGTAAATGAAAAATATACCTCTAGAAATAAACTAGCCATTATGGGGCGCTCCAATGGCGGGTTGCTTATTGGTGCTGTGATAACCCAACGCCCCGATATTTGCAAAGTAGCGTTCCCTACTGTGGGCGTAATGGATATGTTACGATTCCAAAAGTACACAAGCGGGGTATTCTGGACGCCCGAATATGGCAGCAGCGATAGTGCCACTCAGTTTCCATTTCTATTCAAATACTCTCCGTTGCACAACATCAAGCAAGTAAACTATCCCGCTACAATGGTGATGACTGCCGACCACGACGACCGGGTGGTACCCATGCACTCCTTTAAATTTGCTGCTACCCTGCAAGAAAAACAATCTGGTAGCAATCCCATTTTGATACGGATATCTACCAATCAAGGGCACCACGATCTTTCTTTGGCAAAGAATATTGATACTTGGTCCGACATTTTCTCTTTTATGTTTTACAACTTAAAAGTTAAACCAAAGGGATAAGAAATGGGTAGTTAAATATTTATTTCAAACGTTGCCTAATTTATTACAACTTGTGAATTATGACTTATGAATATTACGCCTTTTACATTTGTAGAAATGAAAAAAAAGAAAGAACACATTAAAATAGTCAACTCGTATGAAATGCCTAAATACCTGAAGCTGTTAGCAGTTACACTGCTTATCTCCTACTCAATTAGCACGAAGGCACAGTTAGACTTTAGTCCGCTAGACAGAAAATTAATTACTTATAAGCAAGAGTTGGGGCTTACTTATTCTTGCCTGATTGAGAAGGATGGTAAAATTCTTTTTAAGAAGGAAAGTCCAGACTTTGATATTAAAACAAGTGGCACTTTGGGCAGTAGCAGCCAATGGTTGACCGCCGCTTTGGTGTTGTCTCTTGTAGACCAAGGCAAGTTGTCTCTAGATGATAACGTTACCCAATACCTCCCCATATTCACTACTTATGGCAAGAAATATATTACCCTGAAACATTGCCTTACGGGTCAGACAGGAATAGAATCCCCCAAAGGAATAGCCAAACTGTTTGAAAAGAATAAGTTTGAAAGCTTAGAAGATGAAGTGAATTCTTATGCCAGCAAGCACGAAATATTATATAACCCAGGCACTGCTTTTATGTATAACGCCATTGGGCTTAACCTTGCCGCGAGGATGGTAGAAGTAGCTACCAAAAAGAGCTTTGAACAGATGCTGATGGAAAAGATAGTACGTCCACTAAGCATGAAAGCAACTTCGTTTAGTGATAACGACAGAATAAGTCCTTCCAATAGTGGTTCGGCAAGTGCCTTGGATATGACCAACTTTATGACCATGCTATTAAACAAAGGGATGTTTAATGGCAAGAGAATTTTGAGTGAGCAAGCGGTTGCAAACATGGAGACCCTGCAAATTGATGCGAACAAAATGAAAGACATTCCACCAGCACTAACAGGATTTACTTATGGCATGGGCGAATGGGTATTGGACAAAGATGCCCATGGTCAGCCTACCGTCATTGGTTTTCCAAATATGTATGGTTCTTGGTTTTACGTTGATAAATGCCGCGGATACACGTTTGTTTTATTGACTAAAAGTTTACAGATGGAAAGCAAAAAAGAAACTTATCTCGCGATTAAGAAAATAGTAGATGGCATTATCCCCGACAATGGATGTGCCACTAAATAGATTCCTCTTGAGCCCTCAATGCCCTCACTTGTTGTTCAAACTGATCAATACTGAGGGCATCTTCATTTCTAAAAGTCCCAATACGGGTTCTGCAAAGGCTGCTCATATACCCTCCTACGCAAAGTGCTGCCCCAAAATCATTTGCCAGACTACGGATATAAGTCCCTGTAGAACATACTACTTTAAAATGTACAACAGGTAGTTCTATGTTGGTAATCGTGAACTCTTTTATGGTAACAGGACGCGCATCTACCTTCACTTCAATACCTTGCCTAGCCGATAAATACAAAGGTTTTCCATCTTTTTTAATGGCTGAATGCTGTGGTGGCATCTGCATAATATCTCCCGAAAATTGTTGGGTAGCGGCTACAATCATTGGTTCCGTCAGGTGTGCTGTATCCTTGAAGTCGGTTGGTTCTGTTTCTAAATCGTAGCTTGGCGTCGTACTTCCAAGTGTGAAAGTCCCTGTATATTCTTTTTCCATGCCCATGTACTCGTTTATCTTCTTGGTAAACTTTCCGGTGCACACAATTAATAAGCCTGTAGCCAAAGGATCTAACGTTCCAGCATGACCCACCTTTTTCACCCGAATCAGGTTACGGACTTTCCGGACTATATCAAAACTTGTCCACCCGATTGTCTTATCAAACAACAAAACTTCTCCTTCTATAAAATTCATAAAATAATGATTAGTGATTAATGATTAGTGAATAATGGCGTCTTTATTAACCATTAATAATTAAACATTAACCCTTGTTCTTCAGGCTTCTATATGCCAATACCGAACTTATTATTGTTAATACCGCACTCAATATAAACGGTGCGCCTGCAAAGTGAATGGGTGCATTGGTAGCAGTGAAATAGGCAAATATATTGGTCATAATCAATGGACCGATGATGGAAGTAGCACTCATCAGACTGGTTAATGCCCCCTGCAATTCCCCTTGTTCATTGGGTGGCACGTGTGTTGAAATAATCCCTTGAATGGAGGGCATCGCTATTCCGCCCATGCAATAAATAGCTGTAAAAGCGTACATCATCCAGGTTTGAGAGGCATAGGCAAACAAGACAAATCCAATTGCGTAGAGGGCCAAACCAATATACACACTTTTCTCCTGACCCAATTTGGGTATTATCCTACGAATCAAAACACCTTGTACAATTGCTACACAAATGCCAACGACACCCAACGAATAACCAATCATGGTGGGCGACCAGCTAAACTTTTCGATGGTAATGTAGCTCCAAGTAGTCTGTACCGAGTGAGAAGCGATGTAAATGAGGGTAATTGAAAGGACTAATCCAGCAATAACCGGATACTTATTCAGCATCTTTAACGAACCAACAGGATTTGCTCTTTTCCATTCGAAGCGTCTTCTATTTTCTTTAGCCAAAGATTCGGGCAATACAAAAAAGCCATACAACCAGTTAATCAAAGACAAAATTGCTGCTCCGATAAAAGGCCACCGTACACCAAAATGAGCAAGTTGTCCTCCCAATACAGGTCCGATGATGAACCCTAAGCCAAAGGCTGCACCAATCATCCCGAAGTTCTGTGCTTTCTTTTCGGGTGTACTGATATCGGAGATATACGCCGAACCCGTTGTGATGCTAGCGCCCGTTATACCTGCAATCATCCGTCCAACAAACAACCATCCAATGGAAGGGGCGAATGCAAGAAAGAGATAATCGATTCCAAAACCAAAGAGGGAGCAAAGTAAAACGGGTCTTCGTCCATATTGATCGCTAAGGTTGCCAATGATGGGCGAGAAAACGAATTGCATAAGGGAATAAGCAAAAATCAATAACCCTCCGTAGCGGGAAGCTTCGCTGACAGTGCCGTGTGTGAGACTTTGAATTAACTGCGGCAATATGGGAATGATGATACCAAAGCCAATGATATCAATCAATAAGGTTATGAATATGAAGCCAAGTGCAGCTTCTTTTTTGTTTTTTGCCATACAACTATTTAAGAATTGCAATGATAAGAGAAATAGTTAGGGATACCAATAAATGTAATCTAGTTTGCTAGTAAAGCGCATTAGTTAAGGAAATAAAGAACCCTTTGCTCAAAGAAAAAGGCAACCAATTGGTTGCCTTCAATTCATTATTAAACAGGTCATTAATTATTAAGCCAACAATAAACCCTTTTCTCTTTTTGTGATAGCGTTGTAAGCGAATGCAAACACAGGAAGGAAAAATAAAGTCGCTACCAATGAATGTCCGTAGAAAGGCAATGCAGCAGAGAAGCAGCTTGCTAATCCGCTAGCGTCTTTGGTGTACATTGTTTGTGCTGGAGTTGCCCACAATGCAAAGTTTGACAAGATAAAAAACAAAGTAGGAGCCGCCACCGAACCACCGATTATGCTTGTGTAGCTTTTGCCTTTCAATGCCCATCCAAGCAAAGTTGTGAACAATAGAATGGTGTAATTAAGTAGTTGATACGTGTATAACCCTTCGAAAGGGAACAACTTCATTCTGAATAAAACCTCTATTGCCAAGTCACTGATGAACAATGATAATAGAGGCAAAATGAAAGAAGCTGACTTGTTTTTAACCATCATTCCTGCGAATAAAGCAATGGCTATAACGGGCGAAAACCCCGACCACGCCAACTTTGTGGAGAAGAACAACTTGGAAAGTGTTGTAACAACAACTAGCAGAAGTGTAAATGTAACGAGCTTATAATTAAATTTCATTGCTATTATTTGGTCGCAAAAATAGGGTTAATCACTATTGAGTAAACTGCAATTTATCTACATTTTCCTTCTGTCGATAGAATACATGTCTCCTATAATCGAATTACCTCCATTATGGGCATGAGAAATCTAATTTTGACTGTACATCTTCAGAGATTCATTTTGTCATTTTCATATATTCTCCTCTTACAAGGCATTAAATTACCACATAGACACAGAAGGCACAATAGAGAAAGAAGAAAGAAAGAAAGAACGTTGCACTTAAAGTACACATAGACTAACACCAATTTTCTTTTATCTTTTATGTGTAACCGTGAAACCTTATGGCAAACCCTATGTGGTAAGATCCTGTAAGATACTAATTGAAAGGAACATCTAGTTTCAGACTGACATTCCTGCCCATATTATAGATGCCATCTACACCCGTTTTGGTATTGGGGTATGAGTAGAAATACTTCAATCGGCTCAGATGATCCTGATAGGCAACATCAAACAGGTTATTTCCCATCAGATAGATACTGAACAATGATTTGCCCGTTTTATTGGTGATTGTTCCACCCACACCTGCATTGATAAGGGTATAACCGGGTGTAGGCGTTTCGGTATTGTAAGCAAAATATGCCCTGTTCTGCGCAGTAAATAACTCTGCTTGCACTTTGACAAATCCTTTTATAAGGTGTACCTTTTTATTGCTAAAATCAACTCTCAACTCCGATGTTCCGTGAGCAGGAGAAATCTGTGGAAGGTATCTAGCGCTGTCGGCAACTGGTTTTCCAGCAACACCTTTGTTATCGGCATATACCAACGACAAACTATTTTCGAAATGAAGCGATTTCACCGGATGAATATCTATACTACACTCGCCTCCATACAAATGCGCCCTTGCTGCTTCGAACTCAAAGGTCTGATTTCCCTTTACCAATACCAAATCGCTACCATCGGGATTAGTCAACTTTTGATTGTAGATGTAGTTCTGGATATCATTATTAAAGAAATCTAATGAAGCAACAACATGTTCTCCTGAATACAAAAACCCGATATCTTCCTGCCAACTGAACTCTGGCTTAAAATCGGGATTTCCCAATTGATAAACATTAGTACCCGGATGCACCCCATTGGCAGAGACTTCTGCGATATTTGGTGCACGGTATCCCCTACCGATATTTGCCTTTACAGAAAACTGGTTGGAGAAATTGTAAGTAGCACCCATACTACCCGAAAAGCCTGAGAAAGTCTTGCTGTAGTTAGGAAAAACCAACTGCCCACCAACGGTGTCTATACCAGTTACAGCTTTATCGAACCCTGTAACAGGATTTGCTTTGGAATACAATTCATCATTTTTAAAGGAGCGGACATCAAAGCGAATTCCACCAGAAACTTCTAGCTTTCCATACGCTTTCTTGGCAGTAACAAACGGCCCCAAATCAAACTGGTGGTAATTAGGCACAATAAACTCCGTGCCATTGGTTACTTTATTCTGTTGCTGCATCCCATTGATGCCGGTGGTTATACTCCAGTTGTTAGATTCACGGAAAGAGTATTTTACGTCGTAATTAAACGTATTCAATTGAAGATATAAACCAGGAATAGTATTCAATACGGGATGGCTAAACTCCCTTCTAACACTGTTTTGATAGCCAAGATTAATGAGCAAATGATTGCCATTGCCCACAATCAGGTCATTGCTCCAATACACGCGAAAGTGTTGCACGTGCTGGTGCAATTTTTCAATGGTATAACTTTTCAAGTCGGCATCAGAAACAACCTGACGAACAGTATCCCCTTCAGAAATCTGACGCATAAACCGATGCGTCGCACTATCCCGGCTACCGTCGGGTATCTCTTGCAAGTCATTATAAACAACTACATTCAAATGAGAAAATCCCCAGTTACGATGAATGCCGATAGATGCATTGCCATCTGTTTCATTAAACGCAGTCCCAAAAACGCGTCCATCATATTTGTTCTGGTAATCAACCGCTTGCTTGTGGGATAGTCTTCCAATCCATTCAACCCCATTCTTCGATTGACTCATAAACACCGAACCACCGATGTATTTATTGTTTGTTTGATAATCAATAATGGCATTACCAACAGTCTTTCCCTCCGCAGCGGGCTGAGTTGGGATGATATTTACCACACCAGCCAATGCATCTGAACCATAACTCAAACTAGCTGGACCTTTAATAATCTCTACTTTTTCTTCGCTATATTGATCAACCTCAATGCCATGTTCATCGCCCCATTGTTGCCCTTCCTGGCGGACGCCATCATACAGCGTAAGGATTCTGTTATACCCCAATCCCCTTATAAAGGGTTTGGAAACATTCGGTCCGGTAGTAACAGCACGCACACCAGGAATTTTCACCAACGCATCAATGGCATTGGTGGAAAGATTAGTCACCAGATAATCGTGACTAACAGACACAATAGGAACGGGATTCCTTTTAATCAGCGTAGCACGCGATACGCCTGTAACAATTACTTCTCCTTCATCCACAAAGCTTTCAGGCAACTTAAAGTTCAGTTGTTTGCCATCGCCCAACGTAACATTTTGTGTAACCGATTTATATCCAAGCAGTTTTACCTCAAGCAAATACTTCCCATTCGGCAAATTAATAAAGTTATAATACCCATCTGCATCGGCAGCAACACCACGTTTTAAGTCGATAATGGTAACGGTAGCCCCTTGCAATGGCCTACCTTTAGTATCTGTAACAAAACCCGAAAGCATCGCACCTCCCCTTCTATCAGCCAATTGTGAATTTATGTTTTGGGCGATGCCCGATAATGAAAGAAGCAGGGCTAGAAAACAATAGTAAATCTTATTCATTCAATTTCTTTTATTGCGCAATTGCAGGGTTACGGAAACAATTGCAGACATCACTTCTTTCAAGTGTAAGTGTATTATCACCAGAATGTCGGCAAAGATAAATAATGCAACACCATTTCAAATATCAACAAGCTGCCCGAAGTCCTCCTCTACCGATAAAATAAGCTGCTAGACAGAAAGTAGATATAGTTAAAAGTTTTTGGTTGATGTATTTTTTTACGTATGGGCATTCAGTACTCCCCCAATTGTTGTTCACGCCTAATTGGCTACATCATACATTGCTGCTTAATTGTTTATGTATAAATTATCAAAAAACGTTGACTGGTACTTGGCACGAAGAAATGGATGTATGATTATTTAATTTCAGAAAACCCGAATTCTTACGATTACATGCATCTTATTTTAAAAGATTAAAGAAGTCATAGGACTTTAAGTATCTTTTTTTAAAAGATTGAAGAAACCATATGACTTTAAGCATCTTTTTTTAAAAGATAGAAGAAGTCACACGACTTTAAGCATCTTTTTTTAAAAGATAGAAGAAGTCACGC
>CAISCV010000230.1 GCA_903883945.1 uncultured Chitinophagaceae bacterium
ACTTGGATATTTTTTCCTCTTCTGTTTATCTTTCTCCATGAAGAACAAAACGAAATGAAGTAACTCATTATTTTATACAGGTAATTATTTATACAAAAAATCAGTGAAATAAGAGTGACTAAAAGATTATGAACAGGTTCTTAGCGATTTCCAGTTATAAACTGGTTTGACTGGTACACACAAGTCATCCTTCGGAAGACTTGCGCGAGTAGGAAATTTGCAGCTTAAAATTTGTTTTTTGACATAGAATACGCAAGTGGGGGGCATTGTTTTCCTTCGAATTATTCATTTTATCCGTCTTTTTAATAACTCGTCTTTTTTCCTTTGTTCTTCTTTAATCCAATAAATATCTTCCGGCAATGCTCGTTTCAGCCTATATTGATATTCATTTTGAAATATTTTTTTTATTTCTGGGCTTTCTTCCAATAATTTCCAATTCCAAATCATGTTGCTATATAAAGAACTTGCCGAACTTCTACCTTGGGCAATTGCTGCAATTTCATATTTTTTATTCTCTTCTAATCCTAATTCTGCAAGTTGAAGTGCTTTTTCTCCATCTTCAATTGCAGAATCAAACAGATTAAGATTTATTTTTGAATTTCCACGACAAAAATAAAGATTACAATCGGTTGGTGTCATTGCGATTGCTTTGGTGAAATCGTCAATTGAATCAAGATTAAATCCTAAAGCTTGAAGACATAAGCCTCGGTCATAGTATCCCTCTATTTGTCCCAATTCAATGGCTTTATCCAATAGAGGTAATGCTTCGGAAAACTCATTTTTTTCTAAATAGCGTTGTGCTTTTGCAAGTATTTCACTTCCTGAGTGAAATGATTCTTTTCTTGTTTTGTCTGACGACTTATTTTTTTTAAATAGGAAATCAAATAGTTTCATTTTTAAATATTTTGAAGTGAATGTTTTATTTTAGGTGACATACAATGATTGGTATTGCGAATGTGGCTGGCAAGAACGTTCGGCCCGACCACTAAAACTCAATTCCTGTTCCCAAAAGCTAAATGTAAGAACTGAAGACCAAACTTGTTAGGTCTCCCGAGAACAAATATTTAAAGAAAGCAGAAATGCCGAGTTTGTTCCGTCCCCCAGCCATATTTGCAATACCCGTGTTAGCTATAGTATTATGCAAACTTTTCAAGAGATTGTTCAATTAGAACATTTATTGTATAATGTAAATTGTCCCTACTTTTTTCTAAATAATCTTCATCTATTTGTCTGTAATCTCCAAACTTAAAATCTGTTTTTTTAATGTTTTCTAAGTAAATAGAATTTATCACTCCTCTATTATGTACGTGAACATTTCTTGTTTCAATAATTTCAGATGCCCCATCAAAGATTTCAATTGAATTTGCAAAATCGAAATTGAATTTGTCAACGAAATATTTTTGTTGATCTTTAAAAGACTTAAAGCCAAACTCTAGAAGTTCTTTATTTAAAATGTGTTCTTTTAGGGACTCAAAATTGTTGTGTTCTAAAATCTTTTGAATTGTCAAAGTTTTGTTTGACTTCATAGAGTTCTCGTTTTGAATTAGAATTTCTTTAAGAAGGTCTATAAGCAAGGCATCAAAAATTGCAGTAGAATAAATAAATGTCATAATATGAATAAGGTTCTCATATTTAAATGTCATTTGATTTTTTTTTGTCATAACCCCAACTATAATTTCAGTCATAGCTTTATCCAGTTCATAAGACTTTTTTGTGTTGTCATCACCAACATTTACTTTCAGTATAAAATCATCTGGTAATTCTTTAGGTAAATCATCAAACTTTTGCAAGAGTTCTCCTTCTCTTTTCAATAAGTCTTTTTGAAATTGTTTGCTATCACGTATAAAGCTTGATAGCAAGTAGTGTTCCTCTTGAGCCTTTATACTTAGTTTGTATAATTGTTTTTCGATCATTTTTTGCCTTTTTTGGTGTTCCCTCTCGCCACTGTTGCGTGTTCTTCACCAACAACTATCAAGCGTATTTAATAATTCCTTACAAATATATACACTCTCCTCATAGCTATTGGTGAAGAACCTCAAACAACGCTCAACCCTCTTTTCCCCTCCATAATCCCTCCCAAAATCAATACTGAATCAATTTTGACGTCCAATAACTCACATGAATAATATTTCAGGTGAGTTTTCGTGTCCAAAAACTCCGGTCGATAATTATTGGAGTGAGTTTCTGTTGTCATAAAGTCCGGTCGATAATTATCGAGGTGAGTTTTCGTTCTTCCATTGTTGGTGTTCCGTACTCCGCCGATGTTGGGTGTTTTTCACCAACATCTCTTTCAATATACACCATCCCATTTGTCTAACAAATCCCACATAGGGTCACATAAAACATCCAGCATTACTAAGGTGTAAATATAGGATGTAGGCATTAAATGATGTTGGTGTAGAACACAGAACATCTGCGAGGTTGGGAGTTTGGAATACCAATGAGGGCAAAAAAGAAACAGACTCTTCATTGTACTTCCAGATTTTTCATTCATTACAAAAATGGCAAAGCCCCCCTCTCAGGAAATCCTATCCGTTTTAGATATTGCAATATGTCTTCTTTTGCTTTTTGCTTTTCTTCATCTTTAAAATTTGTTTTATTTAAAAGTTCTAGCAAACAGTTTGGCTTAGTGTCTTTAATTGAACGGGAGTTATTACCGTAGAAAGATAATGTATCAGGCACGGGTAAGTGTAAATCCATTATTAAAAATTTCATTACATAAATACCATTACGTTCTGTAACGGCAGTATTTATCGCAACACTTTGCCAAGCGGGGTATACAGGCATGGAATCAAAATCGTTTGCCTTATCATAATATTTCAAATCCATCCTAGCACCGTATTTCAACAATATTCTAGTAAAGTCTAGGTTTTCTACTCCACATTGTAACGGCACCCAGGCTATTTTATATCTTGAACTGTCTCCATATTTATACCACTTGTATCCATTTGGGTCGGCACCATGTTTTAGCAACAGTTCCAATATTTGCAATTTTTTGGAATGCCAGCTAATGGTCAAATTGTTCATTACAGCATCATTGATTGGTCTATTGCCCAAAGAATCCCAAATATCCGTCCTCGCCCCGTTTTCCAATAGTGCTGCTGTGGATGCTACCAACTCATTGCCTACTGCCAGATGCAGCAAGGTACTGCCCCATTTTGATTTTTCTTGGTAGTTTACATCCATGTGTTTTTGCTGCACCAAGAACCTTATTTGGGCAGTGTCTTCATCTCTTACAGCCTTTGCCAAAGGCCAAACGGGGGTGTTTTTGAACCAAGTAAAACGTAGTCCTATCGGCCTTAAATCAATGACGTTACAACCTAGAAAAATGACACACAAAAGCCCAGTCAATAAATTTATTTTTTTCATTAGTGCAATATACTGATTATGTTGTCAATACCGTGATCCGTAGATGGGCTCTCTCAACCTCCAACTTTCAACCACCTCTTGCTTTTAACGTAAAACGTAAAACTTAATACTTATTACCTATAACGTACAACCTACAACTTGCTTATACTGTCTCCATCAGCACCCCAACACTTTGCATCTTCCCCAATAAAAAGTCTATAATTACAGTATAAGTCACATAACCAGTTTTTACAAAAGTCACATGATATTTACCCGGCCTCATATGTTCAATTTCTACCACACCACTAATGTTAGAGATGGCACTCCTCTTAACTTCCACTATGGTTACTTCCACACCCTGCAAAAACGCATTTGTTTCAGCATCTTTACTAGTAGCATACAATCCCGTCGGATGGTTACCAAGCGATTGTAACTCTCTAGAAAGTCGATATTCTTTTACCATTTCTACATTAGTATCTTCATATTCAGAAACCAACAAGTCATCTATCAAAGCCAGATAGCCGTCACAAGTATCAATATCTGTTACAATCTGCGCCGTAGTCACCGCTTTCGTCACATGCGCCTGCTTTGGTGTACCAATTGTTGCAGCAGCAGCAGCAATTGCAGCAGTAATTGCAGTTACATCTGCAGCCACTACTTTATACCCAGTCAAACTAGTAATATTTGTTTTAATCAATTCATTGATAGTCGTAAGAGCATTTATTACAACGCTTTGTGTCATATCATCAAACGTAGTTACATGCACATCAAACTTAACCGCCAACGTCTCATCACCTGTGTTCACAGCCCACACCCTAGCTTTCCTTGCCGCCTTCACGGTAAGATGTATAGCAGCAATCAATAACTTATTTTTGTCAACAGCTACGCCACTAATGTCTAAACTTTGCTTAGATATATTACCCTGCAAATTATCATTTGAAGTACTAAAACCTGTAATCTCAGCTATTAACTGTGTAAATCCAGTAAATACAGTACTAAATTTTACAAAAAACAGCCCCATTGCAATAAACATATTCACTTTACTTATTTGTATCTTATCCATTTTATAATTTTTTATTATTAATTTTTTTTAATCAAAATCTATTTCCAAACATTGATGTACTTCTTTCAAAAAGGCACGTCATTCTTTCAAAAAGGTTAGTCATCCTTTCATAAAGGATAGTCGTTCTTTCAAAAAGGTATGTCATCTTTTCAAAAAGGATAGTCATCCTTTCATAAAGGGTAGCCATCCTTTCAAAAAGGATAGTCATCTTTTCAAAAAGGTTAGTCATACTTTCAAAAAGGTATGTAATCCTTTCGAAAAGGATAGTCATACTTTCATAAAGGTTAGCCATCCTTTCATAAAGGGTTACAAATAAGTCAAGGTGGCGTATGGATGGAGGCTGCTAGCA
Source organism: uncultured Chitinophagaceae bacterium (assembly GCA_903883945.1). Taxonomy (GTDB): domain Bacteria; phylum Bacteroidota; class Bacteroidia; order Chitinophagales; family Chitinophagaceae; genus Parasediminibacterium. The sequence continues at coordinate 4,761 of CAISCV010000230.1, forward strand.
AAAGAAGATCTAGCAAGTATTTATAAATAGACGAATAAGGGGCAAGCATTTTCATTTTGCAATCATTCTGAAACGAAACTATGATGGGCGTTATTGGAAAGCTGATAAGGTTGTGCACAAAGCTGCTAATAAATTATTTACAGCTTATAAGCCTTACCAAAGAAGCCCTCCATCCATTGGTCTGAAGCAATTAGTTTTTGTTATAAGTATCCTATATTATTGAAAGCGCTAGCTTGCGACAGTTATTTCACGCACATTTGTATTAAACAATTATAAAATGAACCCTATTAAATATTTATTCTCTGTTATACTGTTGGGGCTTATGCTCGGCCAACTAGCTGCGCAGATGCCCAATGCAAATAACATCAACATTGATACGGCAACGAAGGGGAAAAGTAAGAAAGCCATCTGCTGCGAGTCTAACCTTCCTAAAAGGTTTGGGGGTACAACAAGCGTGACTGCTACTGTTTCAGAAAAGAATAAATCTACCGGTCATAATGGTATGGTATGGGTGCCCGGTGGAACATTTATGATGGGTGGTGATAATAAACAGGCTTCGGCAGATGAATATCCCAAGCATAAAGTGACCGTTAAAGGCTATTGGATGGATGCTACCGAGGTAACCAACGAACAGTTTGCCGCTTTTGTAAATGCTACCCAGTATGTGACGGTGGCAGAAAAGAAGCCAGACTGGAATGAGATTAAAAAGCAACTTCCTCCCAATACCCCAAAGCCCGACGATAGTATTTTGGTAGCGGCATCTTTAGTGTTCAGGCAGCCAAAAGAAGCAGTAGCTTTAAATGATTATAGCCAATGGTGGGATTGGAAGCCCGGTGCAGACTGGAAACATCCGCATGGGCCAGGGAGTGATATAGGGGGAAAAGAAAAGTATCCGGTGGTACACATCGCCTGGACAGATGCAGTGGCGTATTGCAAATGGGCGGGAAAACGGTTGCCAACCGAAGCCGAGTGGGAGTTTGCAGCAAGAGGAGGATTAGAAAACAACATTTATCCTTGGGGAAATGAACCCGTAAATGAGGGTAAACAGAAGGCTAATTACTGGCAAGGACAGTTTCCGAATAAGAATACAGTAGAAGATGGTTTCTTTTATTCGGCTCCGGTAGGTTCCTTTGCCCCCAATGGATATGGATTGTATGATATGGCGGGAAATGTGTGGGAGTGGACGGCCGATTTATATAACAATACCTATTATGATTCTATCAATAAACCTTCGGGTATCATCAATCCACAGGGACCACCAACCAGTTACGATCCTGATGAACCTACCATACCCAAGCGTACCATCAGAGGGGGTTCTTTTTTGTGTAACGACAGTTATTGTTCGGGTTTCAGGGTAGCTAGACGTATGAAAACATCGGAAGATAGTGGTATGGAGCACTTGGGTTTTAGGTGTATACAGGATAAATAGTGATAAATGACAGGTTAATTCTTAGATTAATAAAAGACTCCAATAAACAATACCAACCAATATCACTAAATGTTTTATTGGTTGGTAGAAAGCAATATGGGTCTGTAAATAATAAATAAGTTAACCTTTTGTCTTTATGTTAATCAGGTAATCGAACAAGCTAACTTCAGAAGCTAATGCTAGTTTCTTGCGCAAGCGGTACCTGCTTATCTCAACTCCTCTCACAGAGATATTCATCAGTTGCGCAATCTCTTTAGTGGATAAATTCATTCTAAGATAAGCTGAAAGCTTTAGCTCATTGGCAGAAACGGAGGGGTGCAATTCCTTTAAAACACTCAAAAAATCGCTATGAACTTTATCGAAATGATTAGAGAAGTTCTCCCATTCTTCGTCCATGTGTTCATCCTCATTTAATGTTCTCACCATTTTCTTTAGCTCTGAAATGGCGTGAGCATTATCAATTTCTTTTATAAGCTGAGATAATCCAGTCTTTATCTTAGTAAGCAATTCTCCTTTCTTTAACAAATGCATAGCGGAAGAGGCTAGTTCGGAGTTCTTGAAATCTATATCACTTTCAAGTTTTTCATTGCGAAGAGATACCATTTCGCTCTCAGACTTCATTCTTTCTAGGTCATGAATGTATAATAAACGCTTCTGTTCGGCCAAATATTTGGCTCTTTGTGCCCGGAACTTGTTCTTTAACCATAGATATGCTACATAATTGCCAATAACGAATATTATGAGATAGAAAAGGTATGCCCAAATAGTTAGATACCATGGAGGCATCATGGTAAAGGAATAAGTGGCAACCGCAGATTCTTTACCTAGATTGCTGCGCACCTTAACTTCGAGTGTGTAGTTGCCAGCGTGCAGATTGGTGTATTCTTTTTCGGTACGTTTTGTCCATTCACTCCAATTGTCTTCAAATCCTTTAAGCCTGTAACTATATTCCAGATTAGATTGGCATCCATATAAAGAAGCCGAAAACTCGAAGCGAATCGTTTTCCATTCGTTCGCAATATTTGGTCTGACACTAGACTCCTGAATTTGCGCATCATTAACCTCTTTAAAGTAACCACCAAATAAAAGGCTATCTGTTTTATTAATTATACGTACTTCTCTTACCTGAACACTAAGAAGGGGGAGGCTCTTTTTATACTTTTCGTAATTAATATGAAAGAATCCTTTTTCTCCTCCAATAAAAATATTATTCTCATTAACAGGATAAATAAATTCGAAGCCGCTTAACAACTTATTTTTAAGTTCAGGGAGATAAATAATAGTAGGCTCTTTATCAGAATAATCTATTACACCCAATGTTTTTTCGTGAATGAACCAGATGTTCCCAGCGACATCTTCCTTAAGGTATCGGACACTCTGGTTACCTAAAATTTTGTTGTAATAAGAGGATGTTTCGAAGTTATCTTTTTGCTGATTATAAATATAAACCCCATTTTCGGTAGCAAACAATACTTCATTTTCTACTTTGAATACATGATTGTTTAAGGAAGATGGAAGCCCGTTTTTGTCTGAATAACTAGTAACGTTATAGGTGCCATCGTTCTTTTTATTCATTCTGAAAACGCCGTGATACGGGTGAGAAACCCAGATATTATCGTACTTATCAATAGCTACAAAGCGAGATGACTCGTGGAAGTCGGGTATTATTTCGGAAGCTTTACTAAATTGTCCATTGGTATAATTTAATAAAGACACCCCATTATAGTTACCAGCAATAACCTGCGCAGTAGGGAAAGTACCTGTAAGCGGAAGAAAGTTCCAATAGCCAGGATATGTTGTAATAGGAATGGCATTGTTGTCTTTTATCTCGAAAGCCCCTTCATGGTTTCCCAAAAGAAGCTGGTTGTTGATGGTAGTAAGTTCCCAGGTTTGCCCACGCGTATTATTAACGGGTTGAAAATTTCCTTTATTAAAGCTAATGTCGGTATTAGGCTGAACGGGAACGCTAAAAACGCCATTGGACGTACCTACATACAATTTATTATTGTACATGGTGGCAGTATAGCCTGAAGCGTCTTGCAAAAATGGGTTTATCTGTTTGATGGCACTGTTATAAGCTATTAGGTCTATACCATTGTCTAGCCCAAGCCATAAGTTACTTTGGTTGTCCAGAAAAATACTGAGTACATTATTGTTCTGTAATCCATCTGTTTTAGAAAAACTTTGGATAATATTCCCTTTTAGGTCAATTACTAAAACACCGTTATTGTTGGTGGCAAGAGCCATCCATTCATCGTTAATTTTTGTGGCAGCATATATCCGGGCATCTTGAAATAACTGGTTATTGGGGGATTCTAGTTTTGTAATGCCTGTTTTTGATATAATAAAGAGTCCGTGTTTTATGGTAGTAACAATCGCACTGTCCTTGTGAATGGGAAGGATAGCAGTAACAGGGTCGTTTATAAGGGGGTCGTTAACGGGAAACAGGGGAGACCATGCATCATTCTCAAAACGTTTTAGCCCGGTTCTTAGGTCGTGGGCAAACAGACTGCCCTCACAGATGGTAAGTAATGTCCATTGAGAGGTGGCAGGATATGTAGCTACGGATTCATTTACAAACTTGAAAATCTTACTGTCAGATCGAAAGAAGATGTCTTTGTTAAAGGAAATAATGTCCCATACATCGCCAAAAGACCTGTCTTTAGGTAGCAAGAACTGTGTAAGTGAATGGTATTGAAGGCGACCATTATTAGAAGGGGAGAAATAGCCCAACTCATCTTGCCCACCTACATATATTTTATTGTCGTGGCCAATTTCTACCGATCTAACGATGGTCTTGTTAGGGAGAGGATATAGATTCCAACTCTTTCCATCAAAAGAAAGTAGCCCTTCATTGTTAGCAAAATATACAATGCCATTTTTATCCTGCTTGATGTCCCAGTTTTGTAGACCACCGCTATATGCTTGTTTTGAATAATTGATAATATCCGGAAAACCGATAGTGTTCTGACAGAATGAGCAAATAGGCAAACAAATAAGAAGTAGTAATCTTTTCATATTTCGTTTAGCAACGTTGAGGTGTAAATATATCTGCTTTCAAGTTGATGTAGTGTATTATTCTTGTTGATGTAGTACTATAGTAGTAGTAAATTAGCTTTAATTATTACTTTTTGTTGCAAGATGTATTATTGAAGTGAGCTAAGTTGTATAACAGGGAACAATAAAGGATAGTTTTACAATTCTAATTTTTTGTTAGTCATTTGATTGATTTTAGCGGTTGTTTTCTTTGCATCTACAAGAATTGAAGTAATCAAGAAAAAAACCTGTTATTTTTTCCCATATAAAACTAGTATTAAGATTGGTAAAACAATGGTAACTATTGCTGTAATCAACCGGCAAATTATTTCATTTACTTAAATTGCTTCTATTATGTACCTGCTTACTATCGTTTCTAATCTTATTAAAAAGAACTTGAAACTTACCTTTTTCTTTCTTAATATCATACTTGCTAGTTGTATGGTTACCGTCAAAGCACAAACACTTGTTTGGCAAGACAACTTTGACTCTGTTACGCTTAACACCAACAACTGGACCTATGATTTTGGAAATGGTTCTGACCGTTCTCCTGGTTGGGGTTGGGGTAATTCTGAATTGGAATATTATACTAGTCGTCCTCAGAACGTACGGATTGAAAATGGAAATCTTGTAATAGAAGCCCGTCAGGAAAATTTTGGTGGCAATGCTTATACCTCAGGAAGAATAAAAACAGAAGGGCGTATTCACTTTCAATATGGTACCGTGGAGGCAAGAATCAAGGTACCTAATGTGGCAAATGGTTTATGGCCTGCCCTTTGGACGCTTGGTACTGTGGGTGAAGTATGGCCACAGGTTGGTGAAATAGATATATTGGAAATGGGTGCCGCAGCGGCTTTGGCTGCCAACAAAGCAAATGAACATATAACAGGTGCCATGCACTGGAATAATGGAGGCTCACAAGGGGACACCGTTTCTAGTTATGACAATCCGACAGATCTATCAGCCGATTACCACGTTTATAAAATGGTTTGGACAAGCACCACTATCTCTATGTATATAGATAGTACGCTTTATTTTAAGTTCGATATTAGTAACCCTACTGTTAAAAATAGGACCGCTTTTCATACACCCCATTATCTATTGTTGAATTTGGCAGTTGGCGGAAACTATACAAACATATTTGCACAGAGTGGCATTACTGCACCTGTTCCTGCAGATATGTTAGTAGATTATGTGAAACTATACCAGAACCCTGGAGACTCCCTGTATGTAGGAACACAACATGCAAGTACAGGCAATGTGGGTATTTTTACAGAGACTACAGCGTGTACTGATTCTATCAGTTATGCAAAAGATGCAAGTATTGCCTACTGGAATAACCTTACCAACATACCTAATGCGGTTCCTTATGAAGGTAAAAATGTATTGGCACTAGAGGCAGCTGCTAATAACTGGTTCGGGTTGGGTATCTCTAACCGATATATCAATTTACATAACTATGATACAGGTTCTTTAAAGTTTCAATTTAAAAGTAGCTATAAAGGACAGTTTAAGTTCGGCATTACCACTGCTTTCTGGCAAAGCTGGGTAAACTTTGCCGCTGGTGTAGAGCAATTTGGATTGGTTAGAGATGGCAACTGGCATCAGGTTTCTATCCCATTAACAGCGTTTAATAATCCGGATTCAGGTAGAAACTTCGATTATATGTCTATCCATGATGCTTTTATGTTTGCTGGAGATCCAACTACTGGTGTTGCAGATTTCTATATAGATAATATTTACTTCTCAGGTGGAAAAACACCAATTCCACCAATGAGTGTGGCTATTACTTCTCCGTTGAATGATTCTATTGTTACTACTTCTACTTCTCTTACAATCAATACTACTACTAGCAACAATGTAAAAAGTGTCAGCTTCTATAACGGAAGTATTTTGATAAATACTATTTCCAAAACGCCATTTACTTATATCTGGAATAATCCTACTGTGGGAATTGATACTTTAACAGCAGTTGCAACGGATAGTCTTGGAAATATCCTTACTTCGGCTTCGGTTATTATTTATGTTTCCTCTGCTATAAATAATGCGCCAACAGATTCTATTACATTGCCATTAAATAATGCTACCTTTTTAACCCCGGCATCCATCACCATCAATGCAAATGCAAACGTTGATGGAGGTTCTGTTTACAAGGTAGATTTCTATGCAGATGCTGTTTTGTTGGGTACATCCACTACTAGTCCTTATACCTTCACGTGGATCGGGGCTCCTGTTGGTAACTATGCCCTTACTGTAAAAGCAACGAGTAATGGTGGATTGGTTACTATTTCCTCCATTGTAAACATTTCTGTAAAGAACCCAATTCTACCAACCATCAGTATCACTTCACCAATTAATAATAGTAGTGTTGATCCGCTTAGTTCTATTACCATCAATGCAATTGCTGCTGACTCTAACAGTATGATTACCAAAGTAGATTTCTATAGGGATACTTTGTTATTAGGCACTGCTACAACTAGCCCTTATAGTTTTACTTGGAACAACGTGGCTTTTGGAAAGTACTCTTTAACTGCTATGGCAACTGCTGCCGATGGTTATACTGCTGTTTCAATGCCTGTTTTTGTAAATGTTTCTCCTGTTCCTTGTAAGGGAGTTGCAGCAAGTGGTGATTATAGTTACGAGGTATTTACTTATGCGGGTACCGTTTACTATAAGTTTCATCCATTGGCACCTATTAAAGGAAGTTCATCTGCAATCATTTACTTAAAAACAAGTACTGGAAATTATTCAGGGTACAATATGACCGCAAACGGAACTGATTTTATATATAATATGCTTATTTCTGATGGTACAATTACTAGCTTTTACTTTACTTATGGTGTTCCATCGGGTGGAGAAAGAAATTCTGCAGCCAACCCACATTCATATCAAGTTGGTTCTACATGTATTGCTGGTGCTCCGTCAATAACCATTACTGCACCACTGGATGCCGCCATATTTACAGCTCCTGCAAGTATTGCCATTACTGCAACAGCTTCCAGTGTAAATGATACCATAACTAAAGTTGAATTTTATAATAATAATGTATTCATTGGCGCCGAAACTGTCAGCCCTTATAACTTCACTTGGTCTGGTGTTGGGGTGGGTAAATATGCTATAACAGCAAAAGCAACGAATAGTAGTGGGATATCTGCTACGTCTATTCCTGTTAATGTAACAGTGAATGCACCAAACACCGATGGTTATTGTGGTACTGCTGTTAGCAAGGATTATGAATACAAAGCAGAAACAAAAAATGGTATTGTAACGATTACCATGCATCCATTAAAACCCATAGCAGGCTCACAATATGCTTTGGTTTATATTAAGCAAGGTCTCAATGGCGGCTATGGCGGAACAACAATGACAACGGTGGGCTCCGATTTCATTTATACCTTATCTATTGCTAACGGAACGGCTATCAGTTTCTATTTTACCTATCAGGTGCCTACCGGGGGCGAACGTAATTCTAGCGCAAACCCTCATAGTTATGTTGTGGGTACCAATTGCACAGGACTTACTACTGCCCCTCCAGTTGTTGATATTGTTTCGCCAATAAATAAAGCATCATTCACAGAACCAGCAACCATACCTATCAATGTAAGTGCTATTGACACCAATGCTTATGGCAAGATTACTGAGGTTGATATTTACAATGGGGCTACTTTATTGGGTAAAGTATTAGATAGTCCTTATGTTTATAATTGGGCGAATGTTCCTGCAGGAAATTATACGCTATCTGCAAAAGCAGTTGATAATAATGGCCTTTCTTCTATCTCTTCTATCGTAAAAATTGTTGTGAATATCGATAATAGCATGGGCTTTTGTGGCACGCTCAATAGCGGCGACTTTAGCTATAGGGTACAAAGTAATAGTGGAAAGGTTACTTATATATTTCATCCGTTAACGCCTATTGCAGGTTGTTCTTATGTATTTATATATGCTAGACAAGGTCTTTCTGGTGGATATCCAGGCTATGCTATGACGGCTGTTGGTCAGGACTTTACTTTTACACAAACCATTGCCAACGGCACCCCAATTAGTGTTTATTTTACCTATCAAGTACCTGCTGGAGGCGAGCGTAACACTAGCACCTCGCCAATAAGTTATACTGCTGGTATGGTTTGCGATGCATTGCCTGTTTCAATTTCTAGTTATGCAGCTAATCTACTTGCTGATGGTATTGTTTCGATTGCTTGGAAAACTGCAACTGTCATTAATAGCAATCGTTTTATTGTTGAAAAGAGCATTGATGGTAGCACATTTACAGCTATTGCTACTGTTGCAACAAACAATGCTTCCAATATTAACGGATATAAAGTAATAGATGCACGAGCCGTAGAAGGAGTAAACTATTATCGTTTGGTGCAGATAGATAATGATGGTAAAAAGCAAGTTTTTGCTGTAAAAACAGTAACAATCGCATATAAGAACCAAGGCATTTTAATTTATCCCAATCCATTGAATGGTTCTAAGTTTAATATCAATTTTAGCAAAGCGGTTTCTGCACAAAATGATGTTCAATTAGTAAATATTACTGGCAAAGTATTATTCAGTGGAAGCTATTTGATTCAAGGGAATTCATTAGAAATAAATCTTCCTGTTAAACCAGCTGCAGGGGTTTATTTATTTAAGATAAAAGGATTTAGTCCGATAAAGCTATTGGTAAAATAAGTTTTTTTTAATGGTTGATGGATTGTTAGGCTGCCCTTTTGGGCAGCCTTTTTTGGTTTTATACGCATCTGAGAAACACGGAAATCACTTAATTCAGTTACTTTAAAAAAATATGATTGTAGTTTAGAATGGATGCTTCATTTTTCGCTTCAAGGCCATTGCCCGAAAGGAGGTTTCACCATAGCATACCATCTAAATCACTATAAAATATTAAAAAGTTCCATTGGTTCGCATCATAGGTCTGGGATGTCGTATCATAGACACTTACTGTCTTATATATAGTGTTGGGAGTAATAAAACTTAACATGCACGTAGCAAAATGCCAATTAGATACATATTTCAAATTAGCTTTAAATTTCTACTGAAATCACTTTTAGTAGTATAATTATTCGGTTAAAAAATATTTGTAGTGCTATTGTAGTACCCCTTTTTAGCTATAAATAATATTTTCCGAAACGATTAGATGTACTAATGATGTATTTAGTTTCTTTTCTGTGTAACCAATTAACTACACTTTTACACCGTCTAAAAATGTTCTGTCGCGTTTAGACAAAAAAACGATAACAATGCTTGCTATTTCCCTCTCGGTATCTGGCGGTGATTTAAAACACAATTTATTAATTTAAAACAAAGAAAAGAGATGAAAAAAATCTTTCTGCTTGCTTTCCTTGCCCTGAGTATGATTAGGGTACTCGCCCAACCCTCAACGGCTGCTACTCCTCCAACCGCTAATGCAGGTACTGTGATGTCGTTATTTGGGAGTCATTACACTGCCGATCCACGCGCTGCTGGTGCAGGGGGTCCTATTGCTACGTGGCGCCAAAATTGGGGTGGGGCTACAGCTATTAGTTACTCGAACATTGGTGGTAATGACACAACCATACAATATTCTAATTTTGATTATGCTGGTATTCAATTTTCTTCTGCACTTGACATAAGTGCGTATGATTCCATTCATTTCGATATCTGGAGTCCTACTAGTGATGTAGTAAACTTTCATTTAATATGGGGTGGCGAAAGTGGACCAAACATAACATTGAGTGCAGGTAGCTGGACCAGTGTTACACTTCCACTTGATGCAACAAATTTTCCTGGAATTAACTTAAATAACATTATTCAAATGAAATTTTCTGGTGTACCACAAACAGGTGCTAGTACTTTTTATTTAGAAAATGTTTATCTAAATCAAACTGTTGGTAAACCAACAATTACTGGATTTAGTATTCCTGCTCAAAATGTGGGTGCAACGTACACAATTACCAACCCAACTAGTAATAGTAGTGGTGCATTTACCTATTCTAGTAGCAATAATGCAATAGCATCTGTAAGTGGCAATACAATTACTTGCGTAGGTGGCGGTACTTGTACTATTACTGCAACACAGGCTGCTGACCCAACCAATGGCTATTTAACTGGTACTGCAACAGCCTCATTAGTAGTTTCTTTTGATGTCCCTTCAATAGCAGCCCCTGTTCCTACTACAGATCCATCTTATGTAAAATCTCTTTGGGGAGATACCTATACCAATGTTAGCGGTATTAATTGGAATGCTTTTAATGGTGGTACGGCATTCACAACCCCTACAATAGGCGGAAAAAGTACTATACTATATTCCGGTATTGGTTATATTGGTAGTCAGTTGGCAAGTGATTTAGACGTCACTGGATACGATTCCATTCATTTGGATATCTGGTCTCCAAATGTTACTTCACTTACCATTGGTTTAATAAGCCTAACTGGTGGTACAAAAGAGGTGCACGCAACGGTATCATTATCAGTTGCAGGATGGAATTATATAAGTATCCCACTAACTTCTTTTAGTGCTGTGGATTTAAGTAAATTCCGTCAGATGATAATTATTGGGACTACTCCATCAACGGGTGGTGTGGTTTATTTTCAGAATGTTTATTTTGTAAATGCAGTTGGTAAGCCAACACTTTCGGGCTTTAGCAATATTCCGACACAAGTAATTGGGGTTAATAGTACCTATACTATAAATGCTACTTCAAATAGTACAGGTGCAATAACTTATTCAAGTAGTAATTCCGCTGTGGCTACTATTAGTGGCAACGTAATAACTATTGTTGGTGCAGGTACTTCTACGATTACTGCAACAGAAGCAGCAGATTTAAATTACACTGCGGCAACTTTTACTACTACATTAACGGTAAATTATGCTGGACCAACAACTTCAGCACCCGTGCCAACGAATGCTGCACTTTACTCAAAATCTCTTTGGGGAGATACTTATACCAATGTAAGTGGTATTAATTGGAATGCTTTTAATGGCGGTACACAATTTACTACTCCTACAGTAGGCGGAAAAAGCACCATAGAATATGCTGGTCTTGGCTATATCGGTAATCAGCTAGGTAGTGATTTGGACGTAAGTAACTATGACTCAATCCATTTGGATATATGGTCACCAAATGTTACTTCCCTTACCATTGGGCTAATAAGTCTTACTGGTGGAACAAAAGAGATACATGTTACAGTACCACTTACAGTTGCAGGATGGAATTATGTAAGTATTCCATTAACTTCTTATAGTGGTGTTGATTTAAGTAAATTTCGTCAGATGATTTTTATAGGAGTTACGCCAGGATCAGGTGGTATAGTTTATTTGCAGAACATTTACTTTATAAATGTGCCAGGCAAACCAACGATCACAGGATTTAGTATCCCAACTCAAACACTAGGTACAAGTACTTATACCATTACAAACCCTTCTACCAACAGTACAGGTGCATTTACTTATACAAGTAGTAATAGTGCTGTAGCTACAATAAGTGGTCGTACAATTACTATAAAAGGAGTTGGTACTTCTACAATTACGGCAACAGAAGCATCTGATAACAACTATACGCAAGGAGTTGTAACAACAACGCTTACTGTAGATTATCCTGGTCCTACTACTGCAGCCGCTGTTCCTACAGCTTCATCGGGTAATGTAAAATCTCTTTGGGGTGATACTTATACAAACGTATCAGGCACAAATTGGAGTCCTTATTGGGGTCAGCCTGCACCAGGAGTCTCTACGTCAACTGTAAGTGTAGGTGGAAAAACGACGTTGAAATATTCAAATATGGCGTATGAAGGGGTAGAATTTGCCTCAAACATTGATGCTTCAACAAAGAATATGCTTCACATGGATATCTGGACACCCAACATCACTAAAATCAATATCGATTTGATTGGCGTATCTGGTCCAGATTATACTGCTACCTTAACACAGAATGGTTGGAATAGTATAAATATACCTTTATCCAACTACACAGGTGGTTTAAATGCAATACCACAATTCAAATTTGATATCACGCCATATACCCCTACAGGTGGGGTTATTTACCTGCAAAATATCTATTTTGTAAATGCAACGCCTACTTGGACAGGTGCTACTTCTACAGATTTCTCACTTGCATCCAACTGGTTGTATGGTGTAATGCCTTCTAGTGTAAATAATACGGTTTCTATCCCTGCTTCATTAGTGCGTCAGCCTGTATTGAGTGCTAATACTAGCCTTGCTGGTATGGTATTAAATGGCACCCTAGGGCTTAATGGAAAAACACTTACACTTACCGGGGCTGTTTCTGGCACGGGAAGTTTAAGCAGCACATCCACTTCTTCTTTGGTGGTTGCTGGTTCAGTTGGTACCTTAAACTTTACTTCAAGTGCAAATAGTGTACAAAACTTAACGGTAACGAGTGGGTCTGTTACCTTAGGCAATGCTTTAAATGTTTATGGAACATTTACGCCTACAGCAGGTACAATCACTACTGGTGGTAATTTAACGCTGAAATCAAATTCAATTACAAATTCAGCAGTAGTTGGTGTAGTTGGTGGAACAGTATCTGGTACTGCAACAGTAGAAAGATTTATTCCTGCTGGTTTGCGTACTTACAGAGACTTAGGAGCAGAAGTAGCTAATGCTGGTACCATATTCAATAACTGGCAAGAGGCTGGTGTAAATACAAATGGTTATGGCATTCAAATTACTGGTGCACAAGGTTCATCTACAGGTACCGATGGTTCTACCGGATTCGATTACTCATTAACAGGTAACCATTCCTTGTTTACTTATCTAAACAACACATGGGATTCTGTATTAACCACAAAGGGTACAACTTTAAGTCCATACCAAGGTTTCCGTGTTTTGGTAAGAGGAAATAGATCAAATGATTTACAAGTTACACAACCTTATGGTGGCGGAGCTACAATCCGTGCAAAAGGTAATTTAGTAACTGGAGACGTTAGTTTCAGTAATCTTACAAGTGGTGGAAACAACTACAGTTTTGTTGCTAACCCTTATGTAAGTGTTGTAGATTGGGAAGCGGTGGCAGCAGGTAGCCAAAACATCAATACTAGCTATTGGTATTGCGACCCAACCTTCCAAGATACTTTAGTGGTTAATGGTGTTAAAAATACCTATACAACTTTCGTAAGCTACAATCAGGCTACACATACGTTGAGTGATGTATTTAGTAAATCGAATGCTGGCAGGTATATAATGCCAGGGCAAGCCTTCTTTGTTCAGAATGCTGCATCTGGAACGCCTTCACTTAACTTCAAGGAGAGTTATAAGGCCAATGCTCAAACACAAGTTGGTATTTTTGGAACTGCAGCTGTTAACCGAATTGCTGTTGGATTATCTAGAGGTGCCACACATATAGATGGTGCAGTAGTTGTATTTGGTAATTTCTCTAAAACAATTGGTACAGAAGATGCAGCCAAGTTCCCTAACAGTGGTGAGAATGTGGCTTTCAAACAAGGTACTGCAGATTTGTGCATAAATGGTACATCAATGCCATTGGCAACAGATGCCTATCCTTTGCACTTGTACAACCTACAAGCTTCTACCAGCTATTCAATAAGGTTAGATGCTTCTCAATTTGTTAGCAATGGTTTGGCTGCTTACCTCAAAGACAATACAAGCAATACCCAAACACTTATAACTGGCGATAACACACTAGTAAACTTTACAACAAATGCCACAAATGCCTCAAGCTACAGCAACAGGTATAGCATTGTATTTGGTGCGGGTGCATTACCAGTAAAATCTATAGAGGTTACTGCGGCTTCTGCTGCTAAAGGGGTATTAGTAAAATGGTCTGTTAAAGGTGAAGACAAAGTTGCTAGTTATGCAATCGAACATTCTAGCAATGGGGTTGTGTTTAACACTCTTTCTTCAATAAAGGCGGGTACTACACTCTATTCTTATACAGATGCTGCTGCAAAAGAAGGCAATAACTACTATCGTATCAAGGTAGTAAACAATGCCGGTTCAGTTAGTTATAGTGCGGTGGTAGTGGTAACCGTAGGAAAAGCGAAGGGTACAATTGGGGTTTATCCAAACCCTGTAGTAGGCAATAACCTGCACCTGCAATTAAACAACCTAGAAGCGGGCAACTATTCGCTACAGGTAATTAATAAGTTGGGTAAGCAAGTGTTTGCAACGCATATATCACCTGTGGGTGATTCCTCTACCGAGTCGGTTGCTACTAGTAACTTGGCTACGGGTACCTATACTTTGAAACTGACTCATAGTAATGGTTCAACGTATCAAACACAAATAGAAGTAAAATAAACAAGGTCTCGGCCTCAAAAGGGAAACTAATTGAGGTCGAGAATTTTATTAAAACAATTTAAATTTAAATTATGAAAAATAACATATTGAAAGCGGCTATTAAAGCAACGTGCTTCTTGTTGTTGGCATTGTCGGTTGCAACGTTTGTGAACGCACAACCCAATCCTGGTCCAGGCAATCAGGGAAGTACTACGGGTACAACAACAGATGGCCCTGTAGTTCCTCTTGATGGTGGCTTGAGCCTAATGCTGATAGCGTCTGGCATTGGATATAGCGCAAAAAAATTAAGAAAAGTACAAGCATAAGCTTTTGTAACGAATGCACTAGCGTTGTATTTCTAATCCATTTAAAGATAGGCTACCTTTTGGGGTAGCCTATCTTTTCTTAACAACTTTTTGCACAATTATTTACTTTTACCTTTTGAAAGATATCGGTGCACTATTTAAATTTAGTCATATAAGCTTTTGATATTATAAACGATCTCATTGATAATATAAATCACTAATCGCTATTCATATCTAACTACTAACTACTAAAACAGTGCAAATAAAGGAGATATTGCTTTCAATATACTACCAAAAAGTCTTTCCACAATTCGATATAATTCAATAATTAATTCTCAACACCAGATTCAAGTTATAATGCATAACTTTTAACCTAGTACAGATGCCTTTTCTGATACCGTTCAATTATAGACTAATGCATTCTAGATTGTTAAAGAAAAAAAAATAAAACCTGCCCTTTCACAACATCAATCGTGTATATACCGTTTAATGTGTACTTTCATTTTTTAATGAAAAACATTAAACTGGTTTTACATGACAAACGCTTCCTCGATACGATCTAACTTTGAAAGAAATAAGAACCTAAAGGCATTAGGTTATACGATTCTTATATGTGCACTCATATTTCTTGCTTTCTATCTGGTTCATTGGGCACAGCCTCAGACCCCACCTCCTGTTACAGATGGTGGTATAGAAGTAAACCTTGGAAATAGCGAAACAGGTTCGGGTCATGTAGCACCGGAAATGCCCGGAGATCCATCTAAAATAGCTGCAACTACCGATAACATTGCTGCCCCAATCTCGGCTCCAAATTCTCAAAGCCAACAGATTAATGCAGATCCAAATGAAACAAATGATGTTCCTACTATCAATAATCCAACAACTAAACCTACTGTTGTTAAGCCAGTAAACAACCCCTCAAAGACTACCAAGAAGGTATTACCAAATGCTACGCTTCCAATAGCAGTACCGACTCCAAAAGCAGCGATGGGAAAATATGCTGGCGGAAATGGAACAGGAGGAAACGGCGCAGATAGCTATAATGGCGTTACCAGTAAAGGAAATACTGGTGGAAAAGGAGATCAGGGTAGTACAAATGGCAATCCCAATGGGGATAGTTATAAAGGAAATGCGGCGGCAGGTGGAAGCGGTGTCCGTATTAGAGATGGACTGAAAGGTAGAAGAATAAATAAATTTCCCAACTTTCAGGACGACTTCAACGAACCGGGCAAAGTGGCGGTGGATATTACTGTCGACAATGCTGGAAACGTAACAAGTACTTCTATCAATCCAAAAGGAACAACTACTACCAACCAAAATATGAGAAATATTGCACTTAAGAAAGCAAGGGAACTTAAACTAACAGCAGGGGAGATTGATGGAGAGACAGGTACCATTGTTTTCAACTTCAAACTACGCGGAGAGTAGCATATAATGATTAATGATTAACGTTTAATGGTTAATAATTAGTTTACACCAATAAACGTTGAGCATTATGAAAGAAAACATTTTAAGAGATAAAAGTTTAGCCTTTGCTGTCAGGGTAGTGAATTTGTGTAAGTTTTTAATGTTTGAACATAAAGAATACATATTATCAAAGCAAATTCTTAGAAGCGGAACTTCCATTGGAGCAAATATTTGTGAAGCATCATTTGGAGAAAGTAAGCCAGACTTTATTCATAAACTAGCCATTTCACAAAAAGAAATCAATGAAACATTATATTGGTTGGAGTTGCTGAAACTAACAAGTTACATTACCGAATTGCAATATGAAAGTTTAAATAATGAAGCGATTGAATTACTTAAACTGATAATAAGTAGTATTAAAACTGCAAAACGAAACATTATCAATGTTAAATGATTAACGTTTAATGATTAATTTTCAAAACAACTTAAGTGCTGATTATTAATCATTAAACGTTAATCACTAATCATCAAAAAGAATGACTTATTCTCATACAATAGACTACCTCTTCACTAAACTTCCAATGTATAGTCGCATTGGCGCAGCGGCATATAAAACGGATCTTGCCAATACAATCCGATTGTGCGATGCATTGGGAAATCCCCATAAACAGTTTAAAAGTATCCATGTTGCAGGAACCAATGGAAAGGGTAGTACCAGTCATATGCTTGCTGCAATCTTACAGACAGGAGGCTACAAAACCGGACTACATACTTCGCCCCATCTGATTGATTTCAGGGAACGTATAAAGGTCGATGGTGTATGGTGTGACGAACAATTTGTTATTGATTTCACCCAACAGGTAATGCCATTGATAGAGGAGATTGAACCATCCTTCTTTGAGTTGACGGTAGCAATGGCTTTCTCTTATTTCGCTGTACAAAAAGTGGACATTGCAGTGATAGAAGTGGGCTTGGGTGGACGGTTAGACAGTACCAATATTATTACACCCGAACTAAGTATTATTACCAATATTGGTATGGATCACATGAATATGTTAGGGAATACACTGACTGCAATTGCTTTCGAAAAGGCAGGCATCATCAAGCCAACTATTCCTGTAATTATTGGTGAGGTTTTACCCGAAACAAGGCCTGTCTTCATAGATAAAGCTACTAAAGAGAATGCCCCAATCATCTTTGCACAAGCAGAAAGAACGGTTGCTGACTTTACTACTGAACCACATTTACTTACCGTAGAAGTAGCATCTAAACAAAGGGACGACCACGAAACGTATCACCTGGATTTACCAGGCATCTACCAGACTAAAAACTTATTGGCAGTATTGGAAGCCACTCATCAGCTACACCTACAAGGATTTAATACTCCAACATCCATCGTAAAAAAGGCTTTAGGAAGCGTAAAGAAACTTACGGGACTACGTGGCAGATGGGATTTGATTGCTACCCACCCCGACACCATTGTGGATGTTGCCCACAATGAAGATGGAATGAAACAATTGGTAGAACAACTAGAACTGTGCAATTACCGTCACCTGCATATTGTAATTGGGATGGCGAAGGACAAGGAAATTGACCATGTATTGTCGCTATTGCCCAAGTTGGCCACTTATTATTTTACCAAAGCACAACTCCCCCGCGCCCTAGACGAACAACTGTTGCAACAACAAGCTACTGTCTATGGACTGCAAGGGAAAAGCTATACAACTACCCACGAAGCATTAAGTGTCGCCAAAACAAATGCCCATAAAGAAGATTTGATATTGGTTTGCGGAAGTGTGTTTGTAGTTGGGGAGTTACTTTAGGATTCTACCAATTATTTGCGAGATACTTTTTGAAATAAATTAGAATCTTTTAAAACTCTAGTGATAGGAATTCGCTTTTGAATTTTTAAAAGAACCTCTCACAAATGAAATTATGTGAGAGGTTCTTTATTTTAAAGCCGTAAACATTCCTTGTTATTATCGATAATTTAACCGCTATTCTAAGCCGATAACTTTTACAATACCCGCAATTCCACCCCTGCCGTTTTCGGCTTCAATCAATAAAGTCAAGTTTCTACTACTCTTTCCAGCAGGAAACGATACTTTAAAGTCGCCATTCTCTGCATTGGTCTTCGTACCTATTAATTGATTATCTAACCATACTTCTACTTTTCCAGTTATTGATTTAAACAACAGTTGTCCCCCTTTTTCACATTGATCGGCATAAGGTTTAAAGGTCGTTCTATACAAAGCATATCTCCCATCATTAAATTTTTGAAGACTTCCTGGTTTAATAGACGACCAAGTATTCATGTCATAAGAAGCAACTTCCATATTGGCATCGGGTTTATCGGAATAATAGGGCGAAAGTTTCCACTTGTCTAGTATTAAAGCAGGACCAGCAATAGCCACCGAAGGAATTTGTTCCGCATCCCTCACCGTTAAATGAATCCTTCCCTTTTTCAAATTGCCTGAGATAGCTGTCAACAAAACATCTCCTGCGCTAGCAGCCTTACTCTGAATAATCACTTGCGCCAACCCATTATACAAGCTGTATTTGTTACCCTTTTCTGGATCGTGATTATTGCTGTTGCCATTACCCATCCCGATTATATTTACCGGACCACTTATCTCAAATTCTATGGGCAGATTAGCCGTTTCTACAGGTCTTCCTTTTGAATCTAAAGCTCTAACTGTAACTGGGAAAGCATCTTGTCCATCACCAGCGAGAATATTTCTATATGGAATTAATTCTAAACTCACTGGTTCTCCTGTAGTTTCTTCGATAAAGTGAGACACTTCTTTCCCATCCTTATAACCAACCGCTTCCAGCTTTCCGGGTTGATATGGCACATAGAACGTGTTCATTTCATATTTATCCACTTTCTGCTCACCAATCAATTTGCCATTCAACTTCAGTTTTATTGTCTCAGCATTGCTCATTGCCATTACCCTAATGTTTTTACCGATACTATCTTTAGACCAGTTCCAATGTGGTACCAACTGCAACACAGGCTGAGATTCGGGAAGCCACTGTGCCTGGTGAATATAAAAAGCGGTTTTAGGAAAACCACACACATCCATACACCCAAAAACAGAGCTTGCAGACGGCCACTCAAAAGGCTGCGGCTCTCCTCTGTAATCAAAGCCTGTCCACACAAAACATCCTGCAACATAGGGGCGCTCGGCTACTTTCTTCCAGGAAGCCCTATGCGTTTCGCCCCATCCTGGCTTAATATCATCATAAGATGCCAGTATATGTTGCTTCTTATTAGATACATATTCACCCCTGTTCATCTGTCCCGAAACATCTTCGGAGCTAGTAATTGGTTTGTTTGGGAATTGTTTGTGGTAATTATCATAACCACCCTGCTGGTAGTTAAAACCCACTACATCTACTGCATGAGAAACATTAATGGGTGTAAATAGTCCTCCACTTTGTGCAGCAGTCACCGGGCGACTCGTGTCTAGCGTCTTTACCACATTACTCATCCGGCGAACCATCTCATAGCCGTTTTCGGTGCCTTGCATCTGTTCTTCATTAAATACACTCCAGAGAATAATGCTTGGATGGTTTCTGTCTCTGCGTACCATCCACTCTAATTGACGCTGATATTCCGGCGAAACATTAAAGTTCCGGTTCTCATCCATCACCAGAATCCCGTTTCTGTCACATGCATCTAAAAACTCATTAGAAGGCGGATTGTGCGAGCATCTGTTGGCATTTACCCCCATTTCTTTCAGCTTCTTAATTCTAAAATCCCACAAAGCATCTGGCACCGCAACACCCACACCAGCATGATCTTGGTGATTGCAGGTACCCTTAATTTTTACCCATTTATCGTTGAGGAAAAAGCCTGAATCTGCACGGAACTGAATTGTTCTAAAACCACAAGACGTAATCAGTTGGTCTACCACTTTCTCCTCCTGATAAACCACTGTTTTCACTTGATACATCACGGGATTCTCTAACGTCCATAAGGTTGGATTATTAATAGAAAGATTTATTTTGCTAACTCCTTTTGCCAGAGGATTAATGTTTGCAGATTCCGACTTTCCCATAGCTATTACAGTACCGTCATACTTTATAACCCTCGACTCAACTACATAAGAAGTAGCATTTTTACCACTATTCTCTACGGTGGCTTCCACAGGAATAACCCAACTGCCATTTGCTGCTTTCACAGGCTCCGCAAACACCCCATCCGTAATAATATGCATGGGAGATTGCTTTACTATCCAGGTATGCCTGTAAATTCCTGCCCCTTCATACCACCAACCCTCTTGCGTAACTGCATCCACACGGATGGCTATATTGTTAAGGTCTTCGCCATACTTCGCCATCGATGTTATATCTACATAAGATGAAGTGTACCCACAAAAATTACGGTGCATGATAGTGCCATTTACCCAGATGGTGCAGTTGGTAGCAATGCCGTCAAACTGAACTTCAATATGCTTTCCCTTGTCGGTAGCATCTAATTTAAAGTTTCTACGATACCAGCCAATCCCCCTTTTTCGGTAGCCTTGTGTAGCATTTTCTGTACTATCATAAGCCGATTCCACTGCCCAATCGTGGGGAAGATTCAATAATCGCCATTGTGTGTCATCATATTCAGGATCTGCAGCACCCCATGCCTTTCCGGCTTTGGCGTTTGAATAACTCATACCTTGTCCTCTGATAATAGGGAAGGGGATATCGCCCAAATAAAAGCGCCAGCCATAATCTAGCGACAAACGTTCGTGGGGAGCAGATATAGTTGTACTGATTGTTTGTGCATTTATAGAAGAAGCAATCAGCAGTAATGCAAGCAAGGAAAAGAAGATGTTTTTCATGAAGCTATTTTTCGTTAGGACACAAAACTAAGTATAAAGTTTAGTAGTGTGAGTATGACATTTAAAACCAGGGATAAATAAATTCTTAATGTTCAGTATATTACAGTAGATAGTCTAAACTTACCAACCAGGGTATATTAAGTATGTAGATGCATAACACATATACGAATAGATGTCGTAAAATTAAAAATAAAGGCAACTGTAATTGCCTTTTGTTAATCATTGTAGATATTTAAGACAGTCTGTCTTAACAGCAACTAACATAAAGATGTTGATTTTCGTCTTGACTAACTGCTTAAAGTTGCAGTTAATATTTAGTTTAATTATGTGTAATAAAAAGCTTAATCAATAACCAAAATAATCCTTGGCATTGTAATAACAGATGTCTTTAATAATCTTTCCTGTCCATGGTATATCATGAGGCAATTCTCCATTTTCAATTTCTTCTCCAAATAAATTGCAGACAATTCGTCTGAAATATTCATGACGAGGGAAAGACAAAAAGCTGCGGCTATCTGTAAGCATTCCTACAAACTTGCTTAGTAATCCCATATTAGACAAAGCATTCATCTGTTTGGTCATTCCATCTTTCTGATCTAGAAACCACCATCCACTTCCCCACTGAACTTTTCCTGCAAGGCTTCCATCATTAAAGTTTCCAATCATGGTTGCGAACAATTCGTTATCGGCAGGATTCAAATTATATAAAATGGTTTTCGCAAGTCTGTTTTTGGTGTCTAGCTTAGATAAAAAGGCAGACAATGAACGTCCCTGACTGAAATCGCCAATGCTATCAAAACCGGTGTCGGGACCTAAGGTTGCCAACATACGCCCATTATTGTTACGGAATGCTCCAAGATGAAACTGTTGTACCCAACCTCTTTCGTAATCCCAATCAGCAAACAATAACAACATGGCACTTTTAAATTTCCTTTGTTCGATGTCGTTCAAAGAATCTCCTCCATATATTTTACTAAATAAAGCCGCAACCTCTGCGTCTGTAAATTCTTCGGCATACAACTCCTCCAACCCATGGTCGCTTACATTACAGCCCATTGAATGAAAGAAATCGTGACGGCTTTTTAGTGCATCTACATAATCATTAAAATTGCTGATGCTTCTGTTAGAGGCTTCCTCTACGCGTTTTACATAAGCAATAAACTTTGTAACATCACTTACATTCATTGCCTGATCGGGGCGAAAAGCGGGTAGAACCGGTATCTCGAAGCCTTGATCTTTTAACTCCTGGTGAAAAATTAGATTATCAACCGGATCATCGGTTGTACATACTGCCGCAACATTCATCTTGCGCAAAAGATTCTTTACACTGTATTCTTTACTACGTAGTTTTTCGGAACAACTATCATATATTTCCTTAGAAGTATATGGATTCAATACTACATCTACATCAAAATATCGTTGAAGTTCCATGTGCGTCCAATGATACAAAGGATTGCGAAGGGTATAAGGAACTGTTGCAGCCCATTGTTCAAACTTCTCGTAGTCGGTGGTATTTCCGGTGCAATATTTTTCATTTACGCCATTGGTACGCATAGCGCGCCACTTGTAATGGTCGCCATATAACCACGCCTGGGTAATATTTTCGAAGTTTTTATCTTCTGCAATCTGTTGTTGTGGCAGATGACAGTGATAATCAATTATAGGCATTGCCTTGGCATACTCATGGTATAACGTTTCGGCTGTTTTATTTTTCAGTAAGAAATTCTCGTCTAAAAACTTTTTCATTTTATAAATATTAGGCGTACGTAGTAGGGTATAAGATGAAAGGCTTAGGTAGTAAGGCATAAGTAAAAAGTCAAATCCTTGAATGCTTATTCCTTATTCCTTACGCCTTTTTACTTATGTCTTTTTTCTATAATGCTTTTACGGTTGCTTCGAAACCGTTGCTTATTAATGCTTCCAATTGTTTGGTAACTGCAACGCTGAAGCCACTAAATGCTGATAAATCTATATCCCAAAGGCTTACATCTTTCAAAACCAAGTTCACAACCGAGGCTGCAGTTGCTCCATTCCAATGGTTGCTTAATGCGCCTGCAAAATCATCAGTAATTGTATATTCCTTTCCATTTAAGTTTCCAATATATTTTCCTTCTGCATTTTTGTTGCTCTTCATAAATAATAAATAAGCAGCAAAACCAAGTGCCATATAAGTAGGCGGTGTTTGGTTGGCAGCAAAATATTTTTGAAGGATGGGCACATTACGCAACTTCATTTTCGAAGTATATTGTAAGGAGATATTTATCCATAAATGCTCTATAAAAGGATTGCGAAATCTATCTAAAACCTTACCAGCAAAGGCTTGGGCATCTGCAAGATTAATATCTTTATTCAGTATAGCAGGTGCCATCTCTTTATTGGAGATATTGGTAATAAAACTAGAAAACGTTTCATTTGCCATGGCTTCCTTCACCGTTGTAAAACCGCCAATAATTGCCAATCCGGTAGAGAAAGTATGGGTGCCATTTAACAAACGAAGCTTTAATTCTCTAAATTTATTAATGTCGTCCACTATTACTACCCCTTCTTCGTCTGCTTTACTAAAAGAAAGAACCGATTTGGATTTTTCGCTTGAAGTTTCAATTGCCCACAAACGATAACACTCACTCATTATCAATAAATCGTCTGAGTAACCCAATAATTCTTCTGCTGCTTTTAGTTCGCTAACAGCAGGTTTACCCGGTACAATCCTGTCTACCAATGAATTACAGAAATCATTGGCCGAATCAATCCAACCAATAAATGCTTCGCTCAGGTTGTTATTAATGGCTAATTGTTTTACAATCGCTTTTAATTTTGTGCCATTATCTACTACCAATTCTGTCGGTACTATTACAAAACCACTATCTGCACTACCGCCAAAAGTTTCATATCTTTTCAATAAAACAGCCAATAGTTTTCCTGGGAAAGACTTTGGTGGCGTTCCTGATACTTTATCATCTTCTAACAATGTAATCCCCACCTCGGTAGTGTTCGAAATAATTACTTTCAGGTCCTCACTAGCAGCTACCTTTAATATTTCTGCCCAATCATCGCTTGCTGCCAACACTCGGCTGATAGAAGAATTAATGATTACTTCATCTACTTTCTTACCGTTGTCTATACCCTTAATTAGCTGCGTATACAATCCGTCCTGCGTTGCAAAAGCATCTGCACCGCCCGTATTTGTACTCTTTACAACTACTATTCTTCCATTAAAAATGCCTTCTCTGTTTGCTTTATCAATAAAATCATCTATTAATCCGCGTAGTAACACGCCGGTTCCAAACTGAAGCACCTTTTCTGGAAGCGCAAATACATTTTCGGGAGGCAGCTTTGCACTTCCTGCTTTAACGTGTGCAAGATTCTGTTTTGATAAGTTCATTTTATAAAATTTAATTAATTAAACAGGTGCATTCTTTTCTTTAAATATTGAACCCGTTTTTTAAATCTGGTATCAAAAAAATTGTTTGCAAGTGTAGGACAATATTTTTTATCACTAAATGATTTTCGTCGTTTATTTACGCAAACGTTTTATTTTGACTTCTATCCGCTATTTTTCATTAACCTTTTAGTTATTGCCGTCAATTGTGCTTTCCTTTAACTCCATCCATTACACAAGCGATACAACCTTGCCCGTGTTACTGCTTTCGAAGGCGGCTTCTATCATACGCACCACTTCCACAGAGCTTTCTGGCAACACTGGTACATCGGCACCTTCACGTATTGCCTTATAAATTCCATTAAAATAAGTCATATAGTTTCCTTGCAATGTGGGCACTTTTTCGCGGATGACAACTCCATCCTTTTCGGTGTGCAACAATCCCCAGAACGCTTCTTCTTCTCGTCCCCAATCTTCTCCAAAAGGCAAATTCTCTCCTGCTAATGCTTCTTCTTGTATATTGGTTTTGGGCTTTATGAAAGAACCCTTTGTACCATGAATTACATAACCCCTAGCCTCTCTTGCTAGTGTGGTAGCCACTATTCGCACGCGCAGGTTTCTATAATAAAGCAATACTTCGAAGTAGTCATCTACTTTGCTTATCTCTCTGATTATTCGGATGTCTGCAAACAAACTGGTAGGCTTACCGAACAATTGTAATGCCTGGTCAATGAGGTGCGAACCCAAATCGTACAAAATTCCAGTCCCTTTTACGGGCGTTTCCTTATGAACTTTATAGCTTAGTCCCTCCATATACCGGTCAAAATGTAACTCGGCTTCAACCACATTGCCCAGCAATTTCTTGCTTATTACATCCTTTACCGTTAAAAAGTCGCTGTCGTAGCGCCTGTTCTGA
Source organism: uncultured Chitinophagaceae bacterium (assembly GCA_903883945.1). GTDB lineage: Bacteria > Bacteroidota > Bacteroidia > Chitinophagales > Chitinophagaceae > Parasediminibacterium. The sequence goes on from CAISCV010000230.1 coordinate 30,308, forward strand.
AAGCCCGAAAGTTTTTTGCCTTCTTGTTTTGCAATGGCAATAAGTTCTTTTCCTTCTTGCTCCGTTACAGTAAAAGGTTTCTCTATAATCACGTGTTTTCCGGCAAGTAAAGCCTTTTTGGCAAAATCAAAATGCGTAATGTTGGGCGTATTCACAATTACCAGTTCCACATCATCATCTGCCAGCAATGCATTGTAACTATCATACGAAATAGCATCGGGATAGTATTGTTTTATTGTTTTGGTACTACGTTCCCAACTTCCGTGAAGTATAAATTGATTATTGACGGAAAGAAAGGGACCGTGAAAAACTTTGCCCGACATGCCGAAGGAACACAAAGCTGTTTTAATGGGGGAAAAAGGCATCGTTAGTGTTTTATGAGTATTTTAAAAAATGAAAACGCTTGGCAAAGAAACAATAATGCTTTGTAATGGGGAATAAAAGAATAGGATTTCCTGAAATAGTTCGACTACTTCTTCTAATATTTAATGAATAGACCTCTTCGGAAATTCATTTAGGCATACGAAAAGGTTTTGCAATTCCGTTAATAGTTCTAAAAGCGTTTATGTTTTGGAAAGTTTTATCGAAATATTCGACATCAAGTTTCAAAAGAGCCACCGGGATTCATAAGA
>CAISCV010000231.1 GCA_903883945.1 uncultured Chitinophagaceae bacterium
ACTTGGATATTTTTTCCTCTTCTGTTTATCTTTCTCCATGAAGAACAAAACGAAATGAAGTAACTCATTATTTTATACAGGTAATTATTTATACAAAAAATCAGTGAAATAAGAGTGACTAAAAGATTATGAACAGGTTCTAAGAAAAATACAAAAGGGACACCAAGGATTTCACAAATTCTTATTAAAGCCTTGTGTCGCTTTGTGAAATCCCTAGTATCCCTTGTTGTTAAGCCTACTAATTGAAGCTGACTTAAAAGAAGAATTGTTCTTTGATAATTTTGCCATCCTTTACTTCAAAGACTGCTATCTCATCCAATTTTACTCTATTGCCATCTTTAAATGTACAATCCATTCCCATTGCAAGGCTAAAAAAATTCCCACCTACAACAGGTTCTGTGCAAAAGCCTCCGTGCATTTCGGCTATACCTTCGTTCCAGGCTGCGGCTTTTGCTTTAATGGCAGCTAATCCTTTGGTTACAGTTGCCATTCCCATTGCGGCTGCATGTTCTGGCTCAATACAAACGACATCTTCGCTGTACAATTCATCCTGAATTTCCATCCATTTACCCGCTTTTTCAAGCTCCACATAGCGGCTTGCTACTTCTTGTGTTGTCATAATGTTTATTTTTTGGTATAAAAATATAAATTTTCTGTTAAATCAATTATTATAAAATTGTTACGTTATAATGAACATTACATAGGAACAATATCTCTTATCTCTACATTTCCTTCTACCTCCAATATGGGGCAACCCTTTGCTAGCTCAGCAGCTTCCTCAAAAGAAGCAGCTTTTACAATAATGTAACCGCCAATTAATTCCTTAATTTCAGAGTAGGGCCCATCAGTAACTACACCATTGGGGCGCAACACCTTACCCTCACTACCAAGCCTGTTCCCTGGGTTGGCCAACTTGTTTTGAGCGGCAATGCCACCCATCCAATCCATCCACTTTTTCATCATACCCTGCATTGCTTCGGGGGATGTGTTGGCAGCCATTGCCTTGTAATCATTTCTAAAGACAAATAAAAACTCTTTCATTTTATATAATTTTAATGGTTAAAAACTAATGACGATTAAGCACGAAGTAAATGGACAAAAATGGAAACCTATTTTTTAAAGCGTAGCTCAATGTAAGAAAGTTACCCAATAAAAAAGCCGCTTCATATTGAGTGAAGCGGCTTTTTTTATGAATATCATTGCTAATTAATCCGCAATGTAATTATCTGCAAGTTTCCATCTCTGGTCTTCATCAAAATGGTAATGTTATAGCCTTTGCCGCCATTCTGTAGTTTTCCTGCCATGTACATGGTACCATTCATATCTCTTTGGCTACTCAATTCAAACCCTTTTATACTGTTATCCTTAAAGAAACTTCCTAAGGCAATACTTGCCTGATTCCTTCCCATATTCTTTAACTCCCCTTTCTCTGGTAGTTTCAGGTCTATATAATTATCAAAATATTTACTCAACTCTTCGGTATTACCCGCCTTTAAAGCATTGATAATGGCTGTTGAGTTATCTGTTGGCGTAAAGGCAACGAGTGTAAGGGCAAAACTTAGGGTAAGTAATAAATTTTTCATTTAATTCTATATTACACTAAAACTTAGCTAAAAATATGCCAACAAAGATGATTTTAGTCAACTCCTGCAATTGCGTTATACGAAAACCCGTAGTTTTATGCGATGAAAAAGAAAGCAATATTAATTATAATGGATGGTTGGGGTCTAGGACTCAACAAAAACGCAGATGCAATACAGCACGCAAACGTTCCTTTCGTAACTTCTCTATACAATAAATATCCGCACAGTACACTAGTTACTTGTGGGGAAGAAGTAGGATTGCCCGATGGACAAATGGGTAATAGCGAAGTGGGTCACCTAAACTTAGGGGCAGGAAGAATTGTGTACCAAGAACTACAACGTATTAATGTAGCTATCCGTACCGGAGAGTTGGCAAGTAATGAAACCTTATTAGCTGCCATTAAGTATGCAAAGGACAATAGTAAGCCCTTGCATTTGTTGGGTTTAGTAAGCGATGGTGGCGTACACTCCCATACTTCTCATGTAAAGGCTATCGTTGATGTGTGTAAAGCTCAGGGATTAACAGAAGTTTATGTACATGCCTTTACCGATGGTCGTGACTGTGATCCTAAAAGTGGCTTAGGATTTATTAAAGGACTGAAAGAGCATCTGGATAATTCTGTCGGAAAAATTGCAACCATTACCGGTCGCTACTATGCCATGGACCGTGACAAGCGATGGGAACGTGTGAAACTAGCTTATGATGCTTTGGTGCATGGTACTGGTGAAGTATCTTCCGATATAATTGGCACCCTAGAAACTTCTTATGCCAATGGTATTACCGATGAATTTATCAAGCCAATTATAAATGCAGAGACCATAGAAGCAGGAAAGATAAAAGAGGGTGATGTGGCTATCTGTTTCAACTTCCGTACAGATCGTTGTCGTGAGATTACTAATGTACTTACCCAAGAAGACCATGCAGACCTAGACATGTTTAAACTAAAACTACACTATACTACCATGACGGAATATGACAAGACCTTCAAGGAGGTAAACGTTATGTTTCAAAATGACAACCTCAACAATACGCTAGGCGAAGTGCTTGCAGCTAATGGAAAGAAACAAATTCGTATTGCCGAGACCGAGAAATATCCGCACGTAACCTTCTTCTTTAGTGGAGGCAGAGAAAAAGAATTTGAGGGAGAAACACGCATCATGGCTTCTAGCCCTAAAGTGGCTACTTACGATTTGCAACCCGAAATGAGTGCGTATGAACTGGCAGACAAGCTAGTGCCTGAAATAGAAAAAGAATATGCAGACTTCATCTGTCTCAACTTTGCCAATGCCGATATGGTAGGACATACAGGTGTATTCAGCGCAGTTGTAAAGGCAGTAGAAACAGTAGATAAATGTGTAGAGAAAGTAGTGACTGCTGCCCTAAATCATGGCTATACTATCTTTTTAACGGCTGATCATGGTAATGCCGACTTTATGGTGAATGAAGATGGAAGTCCTAATACGCAACACTCGCTTAACCTTGTTCCTTTGTTTGTAATTGATAAAGAATGGAAGGGCACGGTGAAAGCTGGTAAGTTGGGAGATATTGCACCAACCATTCTAACGGTTCTTGGCTTGCCCATACCTAAAGAAATGACGGGAGATGTGTTGATTGATTGATAAGAGAAATTCTAGTTACTGGTTGCAGGATACAGGTTAAAGTATTTGAAACCTGTAAACTGTAACTTGTAACCTGCATCTAAAATTATGGCCGAGGATAGATATACCGTAGTCCCTTTTTCTACTGAGAAGATCATGTCTGCAGACGGATCGCTGTTAAATAAATATGTAGAACTCATCAATTGTTTATTTGAAGTAGACATTACAGCAATCAGGCAAAAGGTAAAAGAAGCGCGCAATCAACATAAGCAAGAACTTTCCGTTCTAGCTTGTCTGCTTTACTGTTACGGACAAACACTTCACAAATTCAAGGAATCTTATGCCCTGAGAGGGAACGGAAACAAGCTATTCCTTTTTGAAGAAGCAGATGCTTTCTTTCCTGTTGATATAAGGATTGGAGAGGAAAAGCTGCTCTGGTGTAAAATAATAAAAGGTATCAACGTAAAATCAGCTTATGAACTGGAACAAGAAATAAGGGCTGCCAAAGCCATGACCAAGGAGATAACAAAAGCCGAAAAGATTTTCTTTTCCTTGCCCTATTTTGTTCGCAAGTGGTATTACAATTATATGATGGGCAATCCATTGGTACGGAAGGGTTATGGAGGAAATGTGTACTTTACTTCCATGATTCATAGGGGGAATGGGGATTCGCTTTTAAAAATTGTTCCCCAGCACTTTCATACGACAGGTATGTTTGTAGGTACCTATAAGCAAATAACAAATAGTGACGGTAAAGAAGCAAGCATTTTGGGAATAACCCTTTCGCTCGATCATATCATTTCTGATGCCGACTTATTAGCAAAACTTGCCAGAGAGTTTGTAAATCAAGTTGATCATTTTACGCTTTAATTGTTTAATCATGGAAAACGCAATTCAACCCAAAACCATCCCCTTAGTTCCTAGTCATAAAATACCGGTTCACGGAGTAGGGCTTTTAAAAAATCCATTAAAAGCCATCTCTAAAATGATAGATAGTTATGGAGACATCTTCAATCTGAAACTTGCCAAAGACAGCAACATCATCTTTGTAAATCATCCCGATTACGTAAAACATATTCTTAAAGACAAACAAGAAAATTATTCGCGAGGTAAAGCTGTCAAACAATCTTCTATCACCGGGTTGCACGAGTTTTTGGGTAATGGCATTTTTATGAGTGACGATGAAGATTGGGAAGCACAACACAAACTCCTGAAAGGTTTGTTCTCGGTTACTGCCATAGAAAGTACTTTACCCATTATAGAAGATGAATTAGCAAAATTGATGGCTAAATGGACGAATCTTATTAAACACAATTCAACAGTAGAGACAGAGGAGGAGATGTTGCTGATGATGATGCGCATTATGCTGAGAACGCAAGTTTCCAACGAACTTTCTTTCGATTATAAAGCAATATTCGATGCCCTTACCGGAAGGGTAGAAGCATCTAGCGTGAAGGCTTTGTTCAGGTATCAATTAAAAGCCTTTACCCTAAAACCATTGGGCATAAATTATAAATACACCAAGCACCAGGAATATTTAGTCACCCTGAATGCCATTGCAGATAAATTGGTTTCGGGATTAATCAATGAAGAATACAAGCCTTCGGGTTTATTTGCTATCATGCTGGCCGATTATAAATTGCAAAGAACCACCCGTACCGACATCCGAGACCAGTTTATGAACTTTGTCTTTGCCGCCTTCGACACTACCGCCACTGCCATCACCTGGACGCTGTATCACCTTGCGGCCTTTCCGAATGTTCAACAACAGATTAACCAAGAGTTAGCTGCATCCATCGAAAAAGATCCTGATGCCCACATTTCCAACAGGCAATTGCCTTTGTTGCAGTTGTTGTTTAAGGAGACCTTACGCCTATATCCACCTGTTTGGTCGTATGCACGGGAAGCTGCCGAAGACGATGTGATTAATGGTTATCCGATTCCAGCAAAAAGCATCGTCGTCATCAGTTCGTATGCGTTGCATAGGCATCCGGCCTTTTGGGCTTCAGGAGACAATTTCGATCTATCGAACTTCGAGAAGGACAACTTCAAAGGAAAAACTTTTGCTTATATCCCCTTCGGACAAGGCAAAAGAATGTGTGTAGGACGTGCATTGGCAGAATACCAGATGCAGATAATAGTAGAAGGAATATTGCAGCAGTTTCAGTTAGAGACTATTTCTAAAAAGAAACCCGAGATAAATGCCAATATCATTATCAAGGGCACAGAATCGGTGAGGTTAAAATTGACGAAGAAGTAATAGTTGGTGTATTTATTCCAAACCTCCAACTTTTGAATACAACATTTCCATCCAAAAGCATAGGTATAGAAACCCATTAAAACAATCAATTTAAAGGTGTAATGAAGATGAGGGAAAACAAAAATAGCTAGTGAGATTTCCCCACTAGCTATTTGCTATACTTCATTCCATCCGATTGTTTGCTGATAATCAAACGCTTACTTGCACGAGAAAGCTACGATGGCACTAAGATTACTGTTGCCTGCTACATTGGTGGTAAAACACGCAACGTATAGTTTGGTTAAACTAGGCATTCCGGTAAGTACCACTCTCCTTTGTCTCGACGACATAAAGTAGGTAGTTGCACCTACGCTCTGGTTTACAAATACATCTCCCAGTTTTTTTAGACCACTCAAATCTGTTGACACCATAAAATTGTAGGTAACATGATCTCCCAAAGGACGAGATTCAATCACTGCCACCCCCTCGGCGTTTTCATTGCTCACCAATACTTCGGGCGCACCCGTAATTGCGGTATGACCCGCTTCTACCACGGTTGGGTCAAACCCAGCCGCAGCAATTATTACCACATTACCTAGCGCAATACTATCGGTATATGCAGCCCATCCATCAATATATATTTCTGCAGCTTCCGCTGCCAATATTACCGCATCGGCGGTGCCTTTTGCTTTAGTAAGTGCAGTTTGCACCGCATTTTTAAGGGCGGTTATCTTCAACTGACCGGCAACATAGGAATAGTTTGCTGGTGGCGTAAGAAATTGGCTACCTGTTTCCGACATCAGATCGTGGTTGTTTTGATAAAAAACTATTTTCTTTTCTGCTGTCAGGTTTTTGTAATCCTTAGACGGTTTTGCGACTAATATCATGATAAAAATTTTAATTTGTTATTGTAATCCGGTGAAGGTATCCTATCGGTTGCGGCTCTTGTGTTAAAGTTTCGCTTTTGATGAATTAATTTTCATTCAACACACAAAGACCCATAAGTTAGAAATGGCTACTCCAACCCCTAAAGTAGCTACTTTGAGTGCTGGAGTAACTACTTTAGGTACTAGAGTAGCTACTTTGGGTACTAGAGTAGCTACTTTGGAGACTTAAGTAACTACTTTAAGTGCTAGAGTAGGTACTTTGGGGGCTGAAGTAACTACTTTGGGCGTGGGAGTAGCTACTTTAGGTGCTGGAGTAGCTACTTTGGGTGTTGGAGTAGGTACTTTCTTCCCTTATTGGTGTTCCGAACAGCCCACTTCGCAGATGTTGAGTATTCTACCCCAACAAGTGCTGAAAAATGAAAACTTGATATAGGATAATACAGAAACAAAAACATAGATTTGTATAAATTTATAAAAATGAAGTCATCTTCTAATAATATAGACACCCAACAAAAGACAAATGTGGAGGATAGCAAATGGTCTGAGAATATTTTTGTTAATGAAATGGAAGAAAGATTTTCTTCCTATATGAATAAAGAAGCTGAAACATTTAGTTGGGCACAAGTACAAGCAGAAGCTAACGCTGCATTACTAAAGTTGAAACAAGACAAGTGAGTTATCGACTGATATTTCACGCAAAAGCAAAACAAGAATACATTACTTCTTTTTTATGGTATGGTTTACAACTTAAAGGTCTTGAAGATCGATTTAAGTTTGCAATAGATACTGTACTGCATAAAATCTCATCCAATCCACAATATTTTGGTTATTGCAAAGAGCCATTTAGGGAAGCTTCCGTTAAAAGATTTCCATTTACTATCATTTTCACCATCAATCAGCTTGAATCCTCTGTGTTTATTGCAGCAATATACCATACCAAAAGGAACCCATCTTATAAATTTAGAAAACAATAGATGATTGGTACTCCTAGCCAGTCTACCTCACTCGCTACAATCTAAAAGGGCTTACCCATACGTTTCGTTAAGGCATTCACCACTAGTCCATGAATGTCTCGAAGTCTGGTTCATGACTCCCGTCATGGACTAGCCGTTACTAAAGGTTGAATAGTTAAAAGTTGCTTTACTAATGTGAAAAAGATTCACCTCTTACTTCTTCCAAAAAGGAGAATTGCGATTGAGATTATACGCTACATATAGGTATCACTGTCACGATTACTGTCCTTGATATATTATTAATGGAATTTTTATTAAGTAGTCCTTTTTATCTATCTTTGAATTATATACAGATACCTGATGCTTTTACAACTTCAACAAGCTAGTTCCGACAAAATAGATAAATTGATGGCTTATGCCAAACAAAACAATATAGATCTATCTGTGATTGATGATATGGAAGGCAATTATTTTTTGCCCGGTAAACCACTCTCTAAGCAAGCTATCACCAATATAATAACCAAAGGACGTGCTAGCGGAACAATTTCTATGGATGAGGTACATGCTTCAATAAGAAAAACCCACCATGCAGTTTAAATATACAGTAACTGCATCTAATAGTCTAGCTCAATTAACTGCTTTCATAGAAAATACAAATACATTCGGATCGGGTTTAAGATGGTTAAATAAATACGAACTACTTATGAATGAAGCATTATTGATATCAGTAAATCATAAAATATGCAATAATCTTTCATTGAAAAGTCTTGGGCTGAATTGTTTGTATTTTAATGATTGGCTGATTGCTTATTCTATACATCAAAATTTCATTCTTATAGAAGCATTGCTACATAAATCAAGAATTTCAGATTGATACTCCAACTGTCTCCAGAATGTCCTAAACTCGTTCATAACGCTATGATGGACTGGCCGTTACTAAAGGTTAAAATAGCTGGTACCAAATTATCTCTTTGCTACTCCTTCCTGCTAGTCCAAGTCACTCGCTAAAGTCCGGCATGATACACGTGTCGCGTGTTTATTCACTAAGGTCTTCGATTCCAGAAACTACTAAATCAAGTAATGGTTAATTTTTAAATTAGTACTAGTTAGTTAGTGGTTAGATTTGTAGAAATTGGAAAATGCAAATAATACAATCTATACAAAACAGGATATAAAACATACGAGGTGAAAGAGTAATGCTGGATTTTGATTTGGCAGCACTCTATGAAGTAGAAACAAGGGTGTTGAACCAAGCCGTGAAGCGTAACATTAAAAGATTTCCCGAAGATTTTATGTTCAGACTTGATGCTCCGGAATGGCAAAGGATGCAGTCACAAATTGTGACCACATCCCCTATGTCATCACAATTTGTGATGACATACCCAAGCAAACGACCCTCTAATGCGCTACCCTACGCTTTTACCGAACAAGGTGTAGCAATGCTTAGTGGGATATTGAACAGCGATAAAGCAATAAACACCAATATTGCTATCATGCGGGCCTTCATAGAAGTGCGAAAAGTATTACTGCAACAAACAGATATGCGCGAACAGTTGAGGGAAATAAAAGATCGTATGGGTGAACACGATACCCAACTAAACCAAATTTATGATGCGATGGAAAACCTATTGGATGAAAAAGCCGCTCAAAGAAAATGGGAAGAAAGGCAGAGAATAGGATCCAAACAATAATCATCGTTTAATAAACTTGTAGATTGTATTTAAACTAAAACAGCATTGTCCATTGTCTCACTATATTTACTCAAAATAAAAAGAATGGGACTGGTTTACGCAGACATAGAATTGATTAATGTAATTGACCTTGAGCTAGCTCGTAAGCACTTTATTGGGGAGGAAGAAGTAAAAAGAATACACCTGAACATGCTTGCTGATAGTGGTGCTTTTATGATGGCTATCAACGAAAACATTCAGCAAGTACTTCAACTACCTTTTATAGAAAAAAGAAGGGTTGTTTTGGGTAATGGTGCTAT
>CAISCV010000232.1 GCA_903883945.1 uncultured Chitinophagaceae bacterium
AGCACTTCTTCTACCAGTATCACAGCTTGTTCTAGCTATGCTTGGAATGGGGTAACTTATACAACAAGTGGTACTTATACCTTTACTACTTTAAATGCGGTTGGTTGTGACAGCACCGCTACTTTGGTATTAACCATCAATCAGCCAAGCACTTCTTCTACCAGCATCACTGCTTGTTCTAGCTATGCTTGGAACGGGGTAACTTATACAACAAGTGGTACTTATACCTTTACTACTTTAAATGCAGTAGGTTGTGATAGTACCGCTACTTTGGTGTTAACTATTAATCAGCCAAGTACTTCTTCTACCAGCATGACCGCTTGTTCTAGCTTTGTTTGGAACGGGGTAACTTATACAACAAGTGGTACTTATACCTTTACTACTTTGAATGCAGTTGGTTGTGACAGTACCGCTACGTTGGTATTAACCATCAATGTGCCAACAACAACTACAACTACTGCAAGTATTTGCAATGGCGGTACTTACACTTTTAATGGGAAAGTATATACAAAAGCAGTGACTGATACAGTCTACCTTACCAATGCAGCAGGTTGTGATAGCATTGCAATTTTGAAATTGACTACCTCATCAGCTGTTACTGCTAACTTTACTTTCTCAGCTACCACAGTTGCTAATAGCCCATGTCTATCTGACAACAGAATCAGTTTTGTTAATACAAGTGTGGGTGCTACTTCCTACAAGTGGTACATTGCCGACAGTTTGGTATCTTCACAAAACACTACCAAAGATTCTACCTTTACTACTGCCAATACTTATTTAGTAAAACTGGTAGCAACAAACAACAGTGGTTGTACCGATACACTTACGCAGCCAATATATATATACTCTTGTTCTGTAAGTTCTGGTAGCACAGGTGGCTTGGAAAGTAAGAGTTTGGGTGCAGCAATCGGAACCAGGAACTTCAATATCTACAAAAACAGTAAAAATGGTGCAATAGTTTATACTGAAGAGCAAAAGATTGTTGCGCCAACAAAAGGTTCTTACAGTGCTTTTGGTAGCAGCAGTTCTGTTTCGCTTGCTTCATTAATGCCTTATAAAGTAAACAGTGTGTATGTTCCTTACGATCAATCGGCTTCAGTAGCAGACTTAGCGTCTATCACGAATGCGGTTGATGTTCGTGCAATCGATTTTACATCAAACAACCTTCCTAAGGCTGTAGTGTTTGCTACGAAAACAATTGGTCGTATTTACAGCCATACTAAACCAATCTGTGATAGGTTGAAAGGCGCTCAATTGTTGGATGTTTCCAATGTAAGCATTCATAATTTTACATTCATTCAATATAAAATACAACAATCTAATGGTGATCTGGAATATGCTATCAGTTTCTCAGCTGGTCTAAAAGCAGGAAGAAGTTCTATATCCCTCCAAAGCAATTGGTTGATGCCTGATTATGTAAGTGAAGACACCATGTTCAACTACCAGCTATGGGCTGCAAATCCTGTGGATGTAGCTACAATGATTACTGAAGTATTGAATAAGTTGCAAACAATAAAGCCGCTTATGCAATTGAATAACAATGATTTACCTGCTGCGTATGTATCTGCGGTGAGTAGACAAGGAACAAGCTTGTTACTTACTGTAAATAATAGAACTGTAAAAACAAGTGGTTTCTTTAAACTTGCAAATAGAACAACTGAAAACAATGCAGTTGCTGATACCGTTCTTGTTCCATTCACTATTAATGCAAATAAAAATACAACGATCTCAATTCCTGTTGGTGATATGTATGATGCAAACATCTCTATGGTGTTGAATCATAATACGATTGATATGTTGTATGCAGCTGATGGTATATGGGGTACAAATGGCGATAATAACACAACTGTTTCCCATTTCAGCGTAATTAACAATAGCAGTAGAACATATACATCAGACGAGTATCCATTGTTGAGAGATGTACAGGTACAAGTAACTACACCTAGTTACCTGTCTATCTACAAATACTTGAAAGGTGGTGCTGCTTCTGTTGATTTGAGTGCCTACAAATCATTCCATTTTACTGCCTCTACCAATATAGAAGGGATGAGTATGAAAGTAACTATTACCAAATTGAGTGTGGGCAACTGGTCTAGCCAATATAGCTATACCATCAACAACTTACAAGATGGTCAGAGCTACAATATTGCACTAAGTGACCTCAAATCTGCTGATGGTTCATTGCCAGCAACAATTGATGCATCAGATATTACTTCAGTTGTCTATAACCTGGTAAATAACACTGGTGTTAGCTTGAACATCAAAGCGGGTATCAGCAATGCAGCTTTCAGTACCAATGATATTGCGAATGAGAGAAGCCTTGAAGTGAAAACAGTTGGTGTTAGTCCGAACCCTAATAACGGTAACTTCAGAGTTAGCTTCACTAGCCCATCAAATGAGACCTTACGTTTAGCAATTGTTGATATGACAGGTCGCATCATCAGCAGTTCAATAGTAAATGCGGTTACTGGAAAGAATGAAGTATCGGTAAATGTTGGTACGCAAAACAAAGGCGGTATCTACTTTGTATCCTTACAAGGTGCAGGTGTTAGATACAATTCACAAAGGATGATGATAAAGTATTAGTAACCAATTAAATACATCAAAAAGCCGTCACACATATTTGTTGACGGCTTTTTGGTTTTATCAGGTTATGATAAGTAATATTCTTTAGCCTTATAGCTAAAAGTAGTGTTTAAAGCAAACTACAACCGCAATAACCCCAACTTATTCATGGTGTTGATGGGCTTGTTGTCCCAGAATAGTTCGAAGTCTTCTAGCCCCGCTGCTTCATAACTTTCCATTACCTCTTGCAGGGTATAGGTTTTTGTATGACTATTGGATACTTTCTCCAATAAATCTGCGAGCCATTCGCCCTCTTCCTTACTCACTTTTATGTTGACGCTTTCTTTCTTGGTTTGAAACGTAAGGGATGCTATTTGCCATTGATTGCCTTTTTTCGATTTGGTAACAATCTCTACCGAAGGCGATTTGCCCAACCACACTATTTTGGTATTGGGTTTGTTTGAGAGCAGTTCTTCTTCCAACAGTGCATTCACAATGAAGTCGGGGGCAATCTTTGTCTTAGGAATCTTAAACTCAAACCAGTTTTGCAAGGAATCATCCAGACAGAGGTTGTGCATGTAATTCAATAAAGACTTCTTCAGTCCAAAAGAAAATGCATCATGGTCAACACCTGTGGCTTCGGTATAGACTACATCGTTATTCGCAAAGGTACCAGGCTTGTCGGTTGCCAGTGTAACGCCATACTTGGATGGATTCATGCCAACGGGACTATGCGTGGTAAGCGCAAACTGGTGCCAGAAAGCCGATTGCAATACGCCTGCCTTAAACAGTTGACGAACCATTTCTAATGAGTCCACTGTTTCCTGAACGGTTTGTGTAGGGAAGCCATACATCAGATAGGCGTGTACCATAATGCCCGCTTCGGTAAAGTTACGGTTCACTCGTGCCACTTGTGCTACGGTAACTCCCTTTTCTATCAGTTCTAATAACCTGTCGGATGCTACCTCTAAACCGCCCGATACAGCAATGCACCCCGATGCTTTCAATAGTAAACAGAGATCGAGTGTGAAACTTTTTTCGAAGCGGATGTTCGTCCACCAGCTTACGGTGAGTTTCCTTTTCAGTATCTCCAATGCCAAAGCGCGCATCAATGCAGGCGGGGCTGCTTCATCCACAAAGTGAAAGCCATTCTCTCCCGTTTGTGCAATGATGGCTTCTATCCGGTCGCACAGTATCTGCGCATTAATGGGTTCATACCGTTGAATATAATCCAGCGACACATCACAAAAAGTACACTTTCCCCAATAGCAACCATGTGCCATCGTCAGTTTATTCCATCGACCATCGCTCCACAGGCTGTGCATGGGATTGGCGATTTCGATGGCAGAGATATATCCATCCAATAGAAAATCGCTGTAGTCGGGCGTGCCTACTTGCCCTTGTTTATAATCGGGTGTTGCTTTGTTATTAATGTATAGAACCGCACCATCAACCAGCGTAAAAGTCCTTTTTAAGTAATCAAGGCTTCCCTGTCCATCAATATACTTCCAAAGATTTTCTATGGGTGCCTCGCCATCATCTAGTGTAATAAAATCATAGAACTCAAACACACGGGCATCAGAAACGGAGCGGAGTTCGGTATTAGCGAAGCCGCCGCCCATCGCTATTTTCACAGCAGGGGCATTGGCTTTAATCCATTGTGCACAACGAAGGGATGTATATAAGTTGCCTGGAAAAGGCACGGACAACGCTACAAGCTTAGGCTTTAAATCTGTTATTTTTGCAGCGAGAATCTCAATAAGTAACTCATCTGTAAAAGTGTAGGGCTGTTGTAATGCTTCATACAATTCGTCGAAGCTGTTGGCCGATCTGCCCAATCGTTCTGCATAGCGACTAAACCCAAAGTGTGGGTCGATGCATTCGGCAATAAAATCGCTTACATCTTCGAGATAAATAGTAGCAATATGCTTTGCTTTATCCTGCGTGCCCATGCTGCCAAAAGCCCAGTTCAAATCGTCTAGTTGCGCAAAACGGGATGCTTCGGGCAGGTAATTTCTCTTGCAGATAAGGTGCGATAGGGTAGGGTTCTTTCCTTGCAGAAAGGCAACTACTTCATCAATGGTATGTATATAATCTTCTCTTAAAGCGTATATTCTAGATGCGTTTTCACTCGGTTTATCAGACGAATCGGTTTCTATGAACTTAGGCTCGGCAGTAGCAAACAACTGCTGTAAACCTTTTGTACAAAACAAGGCAAGCGTGACTTCTATTCCTAAATCTGATTGAAATGAGGGAATGCTTTTCGTGTTGAGGAAGCCCTTTAGATACGCCGTTGCGGGATAGGGCGTGTTTAACTGCGTAAAAGGAGGGGTAATTAGATAGACACTCAATAGTTGATAGTGTTTAGTTGTTAGTTATTAGTTAGTTAGAGTGAGTGATAAGTGGCTTGTAAATGGCGGCAGATGAATATGTATGTATGCTTAAAACTAATCACTAACCACTAACCACTAATCACTACTTTCCTAGTCCTCAAAATGAAGCGAAAAGCTGATCATACGAGACTGTATCTTGTCGAATACGGCGGAGTACTTTAAGTCGGGATTCCGGTCATTCAAATTGCTCAATCCATACGTGAACTTTATCTCGGGGGAGATAGTTACATAAGGCAAAAAGAAGTTGAAGCCTACACCTGTTTCCAAGCCAAAGTCATTTTGCTTTAAAGAGAGAACTTTTTCATCGCCGTTTGTTGCAGGGGGAGGAGAGGCCAAATTCCGCTCTAACCTGATTCCACTTAATACATAGAACCTGAAATTATCTATCCTGTCTGAATTGAATTTGATATGTATGGGCAAACTTATCAGGGTTGCCGGTAAGGTCTTTGTCATGTATTCCGACTCACCTGCTGCAAGCGAATCTTTGTTGAGTGTGTAATCAAAACTCTTTGCCCCACCAATCACCAATTGCGGATTGATGCGCAATTGAAAGTGGTTATTCAGCCTAAGCGTTCCCAAAAAGCCCAATGCAATACCTCCGCTAGCACTAGGCCTTGCCACTTTTATACTATCATCCAGTAAAAACTTCGTAGAAAAAGTAGGGCGCAACGAGGTCGCATTATATCCTAGGGTAATACCAAAATAGTAACGGAGATTATCGTGTTCCTGTCTGTAAATCTCTTTGTCTTGCGCCATCGCTGGTGAAGCTAAAGCCAATAGTGCCGCAACAAAGGCGACTATCTTTATTTGGTTCCGCAATAAATGGTACATATTCCTAGTGTGAGTTTTTGTAAATAAGTTTGATTGAAACCTGATTCTTTCATGATATCCAAAAAGGATTCTCCTTCTGGAAACGCCTGTACGCTATCATTCAGGTATTGATAGGCATCTTTATTTTTTGCTACCATCTTACCAAAGCCCGGTGCAATATTATTCATATATATGTTATAAACGCCCTTAAACAATACATTCTTTGGTTTCGAGAATTCCAATACCACTAGTTTTCCACAGGGTTTTAGTACACGCCTCATCTCTTCTAGCCCTTTGGATAGGTTCTGAAAGTTACGTACGCCAAAAGCAACAGTGATGGCATCGAACGTATCTGCTTCAAAACCAATGTTTTCGCTATCTCCTGTAAACAACTGAATAGTGTTGTTCAGGTTACGGGCTGTTATCTTTTTTCTACCCAGATCAAGCATACCTTCGCTGATGTCTATGCCTATTATCTTTTTTGGGTGAAGGAGGTCGTAGGTCATCAATGCAACATCAGCCGTGCCCGTAGCCACATCCAACACCATTTGTGGCTCTAGCGAAGTTAGTTGTTTGATAGCCTTTTTGCGCCACGTAATGTCTATACCGGCACTTAGAAACCGGTTCAGGAAGTCGTAGCGAAAGGCAATACTGTTGAACATATCGGCCACTTGTTCCTTCTTGCTGAGGCTACTATCTTTTTGTGGCACTATTGTATCGTGTGCAAATTTTCCCATCGGTGCGAATATATTGCTATTAATTACAAGTGATGATTGATAAGTGTTCAGCATTGAATGTTTAGTAAAGAAATAACTTTCCTAAGCACTCGTTACGGAAGTAGAAACGTATAGGCTGGTGTATTTATTTCGTAATTAGTTTGCATTCCAGCTTTAGCCAAAGGCAAAATTTAGTCCATAATTAAAGGATTCACTTATCCCTGAACTGAAGGTTCTTTGCTGGACAAATTAATTTCTCCTATAATCCTCAAAATAGTTTATTGCAATACCAAGTATGATTACACTACTTTTGCATTTCAACGATTCAGCAAGGTGACCACCCAACCTACAATCTACTGTCGGTTTGGATAACTAATACAATCAGAGGTTATGTATTTCACCACTAAGATTCCGCAAATTACCGCAACGCCGCCTCCGTTTTTTGGTTGGATTATTTTTGATCCCTTTAGTTTTCGTCCCGTTTCTTTCCTTTGCCTTCCCCTTTTTTTGCTGACCATTCCACCCGTTCATCACTTTGTTTCCAAGATAGCTTGTCGTAGTCATTTGTCTACACTATTGCACAATATAGATCTTCCGTTACATCAAATTACCTTCCCGTCCGCACTTAAACTCTTCTTTGCCACAGGCAAGATAGAGCCGCCCTAGGT
This sequence comes from uncultured Chitinophagaceae bacterium, assembly GCA_903883945.1. Classification (GTDB taxonomy): domain Bacteria; phylum Bacteroidota; class Bacteroidia; order Chitinophagales; family Chitinophagaceae; genus Parasediminibacterium. Next base: position 7,153 of record CAISCV010000232.1, read on the forward strand.
TGTTACCACGCTGATGCGGCATTCTTCTTCGAAGATAAGCTTCGCATCTTCTAAGAAGAATGGCTGGTTTACGCAAATGAAAGTCTAATCTTCGATAGGAAAGGGGAAAATCAGGATAAAACCATCCTTTTTTTCGAAGTTGAAGGTTTGATTTGTGTGTATCTAAGTCTTTATTTCAAAGATAAAGGTCTGAATTTCGAAGATTTCCTTCTCCTCTTCGAAGAAGAATGTCTCAACAACGTGGTATCAAGAAGAATTTGTGTGTATTTAGTTTGTACTAGTACAAATTAAATATTGGTTTAAGTAATTGATTAATAAACATTTAATAACAAATAATTTCAATATAATGGCAAGTTTTCCAACAAAAGATAGTTTACTTAACAACTATTTTATAATCGCAGTAGCTTACCTTTTAACAAATTTGGTTAGGTTGGGCGTGAGCGTAGCAAACAAGGCAACGATGATTGCTTGTTTGGCTACGTGGAATACTATTTATCCATTGGCTAGTACAAGTGCAACAAGTACTGCTGCCAATGTGAAGGATAAAAACATTGCTAAGGCTGCATTGAAGCAGATACTGCGGACTATTTTGGTGATATACTCACTAGTGTATTAACGGCAACGGACAGGCTAACTTTAAAAATACCGGTAGTAGGTGGACCACATGCCGATGTGCCGATACCTTCCAGCCAACCACAAGGAAGGGTAGATGATAGTTATCGGATGGCACACAGGATTATGTATATAGACAATGCCACCGGCAAAAGGGCAAAGCCTTATGGTGCAACAGGGTGTGAGGTATGGCAAAAAATTGGAGGAGTCGCACCGGTATCGGTGAGCGACCTTATTCAGTTGGAAACAATGACCAAGAGTCCGTTGGACATAAGTTTCGAAGGTACACAGGCTGGTTTGAAAGTATGGTATTGGATGCGCTGGATAAATAAAAGTGGCAAGGGTACCTGGGGTGCTCCTTTTAATGGAACGATTATGCCATAGGAGCATGGGGTTTAGTATGATAGCTTGTTTAGACGGGTAGCTAAGTAAGGCAAATGGTTACTACAACCTGATGGTCTAACTGATAGTTAGCAGGTTTTTCTTGCCGAATCCTGCGGAATTTACAGTAGAAAAGACTCTTGGTATGCTGTAGTAAGAAACGTTTCTTGCTACAGCATAGTGTAGTCTGGTAAGAAATAGGACAAGGAACGCGTCTGGGGTGGGGTAGGGGAACAACCCTGCCTGCCACCTCTGGATGCTATAATAAAACGGACATGAATTAGATTTATCAACCTGAAATTGATATAAAAAAGTAATCATAGAGGGACAACAGGCACAAAGAAAACAGACTATAGCAGAAAAAAACGTTACACTTTAAGGCTAAATTGACTAGGGTATTATAAAGCGGAACTTTTACCTATGTTTTCTTTTTATTACTTCATGATTATACTATGTTACTATTGTTCCTATATAGTAAATAGCCTTAAACGATTGAAAATTTACGTAACATCAATAATGGAAGTAAATAATTGGGCAATCATTTACCATGGGATTGCACTGTCCTATTAATGAATAGCTAAGCGGCTAACGGTTTTAATATCCCCCGACGATGCGCCTACGCCAATTTCATACAAACCCGCATAGACAGTGTAATCATCTTTTGCCTCATCAAACTGCCTCAAAGCCTTTACCCCAAATTTGATGG
>CAISCV010000233.1 GCA_903883945.1 uncultured Chitinophagaceae bacterium
TATTAATGATAAACTTTTCATAAACTGATAATTTTTTATTTTTAATTGATAATTTCTTTACTGATAACTTATAACGCTCTTATTGACCTTGTCCCAACGAATAGCCTGCTTTTCCATCGAACTCATAAAGGTTTTCTGTTTTTACAATATCAACACCTACCCATACTGCCTTTGAGAGCAGTTTATTAATGTCTTCTTTTTGAATTGTATGGGTGCCTACTGGTTTAAACCTGCAACGCCAATGATCGGTACAGAATGTTTCTTCAAAACCTTCAGGCCATACTTTTATTCCACGATTGGTAATCATTGATAGTTGTACTTTATCCTCCCCAATTACGCGTACTTTTTCTGCTAGCAAATCGGCACTGGTTCCACTCCAATGAACAAATAAATCTACTCCTACCAACTCTTTCTTAGCGGCTGGTTTACGTTTATATTTTGGCAAATTGAGGGTAATTCCCTTTGCATAAGTAACCGATTTTAGAATATTGGGTTTACTCCCCAGATTGGCAATAACAGCCTTGGCAAAATCACTCGTACTTACCTTTTGCTTACTCACACCCTCTTTGTAAATATCGTAGGTATGAATGCCGTCTTCTATAGTTTTCAGCCAAGCATTCTGCACATTTTCTGCCACTTCTGTTTGCCCGATATGAATCAGCATTTGTATAGCCCCTTGCAACAAGCCAGAAGGGTTGGCAACATTTTGTCCAGCGCGTCTTGGTGCCGAACCGTGAATGGCTTCGAACATTGCGCACGTTTCGCCAATATTTGCCGAACCTGCAAGTCCTACCGAACCAGCTATTTGCGCTGCTACATCCGACAATACATCCCCATACAAATTCAAAGTCACAATTACATCAAATACCTCAGGTGTATCGGCCAACTTTGCAGCACCAATATCAATTATCCAATGTTCATTTTCTATTTCAGGGTATTCAACTGCTATCTCGTCGAAAATCTTGTGGAACAATCCGTCGGTTTGCTTCATTATATTATCTTTTGTAAAGCAAGTCACCTTCTTTCTTCCATAAACCTTTGCATATTCAAACGCATATCTAATTATCTTTTCACAACCAGGGCGGCTGATTAATTTAAGACACTGTACCACCTCATCGGTTTGTTGGTGTTCTATACCAGCATACAAGTCTTCTTCGTTTTCACGTACAATTACAATATCCATTGTAGGATGTTTGGTACTCACAAACGGGTGTAGGCTACTGCACGGACGCACGTTGGAATACAATCCCAAAAACTTCCTGGTGGTTACGTTCAGGCTTTTGTATCCACCACCTTGTGGAGTAGTAATTGGGGCTTTCAGGAAAATTTTGTTCCTGCGGATAATATCCCACGATTCATTTGCAATACCAGATGTGTTGCCCGACAAATAAACTTTCTCCCCTACTTCAATTTCATCAATCTCTAATTGGGCACCTGCTGCCAAAATAATTTCGAGGGTGGCATCCATTATCTCAGGCCCAATGCCGTCTCCCTTTGCTACTGTAATACGTTGCATATTTTTTGTTTTATTTAATTTGATACCGCAAAAATGAAACATTCAATTGATATACTTTTATTTATAGTTATTATGTTTGCCATAAATATTATTTATGAACTATACTTTAAATCAGTTACAGATATTCTTGAAAGTATCTAAAACGTCCAGTATTACAAAGGCAGCGGAGGAGTTGTATTTAACCCAACCTGCTGTATCTATACAACTAAAAAACTTTCAGGATCAATTCGAAATAGCACTTACCGAAGTAGTTGGCAGAAGATTATACATAACCGATTTTGGTAAAGAAGTAGCACTTGCTGCAGAAAAAATAATTAATGAGGTTCAGGCAATAGACTACAAAACATTAGCTTATAAAGGCAAACTCTTTGGCAAATTAAAACTCTCTGTAGTTTCTACAGGTAAGTATGTGATCCCTTATTTCTTATCCGATTTCTTAAAAAAGCATGGAGGGGTAGAATTAATGTTGGATGTAACGAACAAGGCAAAGGTGATAGAGACGCTTTCCAAGAATGAAGTGGACTTTGCATTGGTATCTGTTCTACCAACAGATTTAGCTATTGAGAAAATAGAGTTGATGCAAAACAAATTGTTCTTAGTGGGCAACAAAGAACACAAAGTCACACGTAAGCTGAACGATAAAAGCATCTTCGATAGCCTACCGCTTATTTATCGCGAATCGGGCTCGGGTACAAGGTATGTGATGGAAAAATATATAGAACAAAATAGCTTGCCCGTGAAAAAGAAGATGGAATTGGCTACGAATGAAGCAGTAAAACAAGCAGTGATTGCAGGATTAGGTTATAGCATTATGCCATTGATTGGATTGAAAAATGAATTACTCAATGGCGATTTACAAATCATCCCGGTTAAAGGCTTTCCTATTACCAGCACCTGGCACCTGATATGGCTAAAAGGTAAGAACCTTTCCCCCGCAGCTTTATCTTTCTTACAATACATACAAACGGAGAAAGAGAAAATAATAAAGGAGAAATTCGATTGGTTTGAAAGCTTTTAACGAAGCCTTATTTAGCAAACAAGGTGCAATCGTCAATGGTAACGTTGCCATTGATTCTCACTAAGGATATTAATTAAAACCAATATTTTTGAGCACTTAATTGTATGCAATATGATCATTTGCTTGTCGCCGTCTTTAACGAACCTTTTTTCTATTCAAGGCAACAATAAGCACCAAATCAACATCATTAACTTTTATTAAACACGAAAGATGACTCACAAAATTATTCAATACTGTACCCTTTTACTTTGTTTGCCCGTAATGATGTTTGCAAATAACATTACTGTTAGTACCAAAACAGATTTAATAAACAAAGTAGCAGCTGCAAAACCAGGCGACACCATTACAGTTGCAAATGGCTCTTATAACTGGGGACAGATTAGCTTAAATAACAACTCAGGCAAAGCTGCTTCTGCATGGATTGTTGTACAAGCACAAACTCTAAATGGAGTGGTATTTAGTGGTGGCACCTTCTTGCAGTTCGGGGGTTATCGTATCATGGTTACTGGTTTTAAGTTTGCTAATGGCAATAGTGGCTCTGATGATGTAATTCAGTTTAGGGCAGGTAGTGGGGGCAATTCGCCTTATGCTTTCTATTGCAGATTAAACAACATAACCATTGATAATTACAATAGCGATACAACAGGCTGTCAGTTAACACCCCCTGCCGCAACCAATACCTTAAACAGATGGATATGCTTTTATGGGAGGCACAACCGGATGGATCATTGTACATTTATAAACAAGTTTAATGGAGGACCAACAGTAGCAGTTATTTATGATAGTTCAAACTATCCTGTTGGTGGTTACAGTACTTATCACCTAATAGATTCAAATTATTTTAAGGGACGAGGTTGGCAAGGAGGCAATGAAGGCGAAACCATAAGAGTTGGGCTTGGCAGCATGTCTAACAATGATGGGTTTAATGTTATTGAACACAACTTAATTCAATATGGTAACTCTACAGATCCGGAGATATTCTCTAATAAATCTAACTGGAACACCTATCGCTACAATACTATCAAAGATATGGACGGCGGCATCACTATGAGACAAGGCAGGAATAACACCATTAACGGTAATTTTATCATTAAAACAACTACCTCTAAAGTGAGATCTGCTCAATATGGCATCAGACTGATTGATAAAGGGCAAAAAGTGTATAACAACTATATCGAAGGACTAGATGGCAATTATAATAGCCTAACTGCTTCCAATTGTCCCATTATTCTTTATAGCGGACAAGCACCTGGCGAAGGATTTACGATTCCTATTCCTGGTTATTACTCGGCAGATAGTTGCATTATTGCCTTTAATACTATTGTAAATTGTTATGGTGGCGCAGGTATGGTCATTGGCTACAATCACCCAAACAAAGGTGTTACCGCCCCTTACAAACCACAAGGACTCATCATTGCCAACAACATCATCAGTATGGCCAAAGGACAGGGTATAATAGTGGATACTAGTACGGCTACTGCAGCAGTTGACCCTGTTAATGGAATCTCTAACACGTTGCCAGTTACTTATCTTGCAGAAGGAAATTTATATAGTGCTACCACCTTTGGCTTTACCAACACCAATGGCTTCTCTAGCCAGAAGCTTACATTTGGCACAAGAGCAAATGGCATATTACCACCCCCTTCTTTGGTTGCCGGCACTGCCATAAACAGCTTGAACTATGATTCTTTACTAGGCAGTGTGGATGCATTTGGTAATACCCGTACTTCACCTTTTTCTGTTGGCGCCATTGAAGTAAACGGAAAGGGTGGCACTGTTACTTATCCATTAGATTCTACCATGGTGGGCGCGGGTACACCTATCATTTCATTGCCTGTTTCGATCGTTGGGTTCACGGGAAAATTAGAAAACAATACAGTTAGTTTAAAATGGGAAGTTGCCAATGAGATTAATATTGATAGTTATGTAGTAGAATATAGTATAGATGGAAGCAACTTTAGCTCGGTTAGGCAATTGTTTCCACAAAACAAACTGACGTATATTTTTTCTACCAAACTTGGCATTCATCAAGACAATTATTACCGTTTGAAGATAACTTCTACAGATGGAAGTATTAAATTCTCTCATTCAATATTAATAAGTTCTATTACTCAAAAGCCCAATCTAAGCTTATATCCCAATCCTGTAAGAGGAAATATGACCTTGTCGGCTTCTCATATAAAACCAAACGCCCAGATTGTTATTGTAGATTTCCTTGGCAGAACAATTAAAACATCTACTATTCAAAATGGAATGAACCCTATTAAAGTGGACGGTTTTAGTGCCGGATCGTATAATATAACCATCATTGAAGATGGAAAAGTAAGCAGCAACATCCCCTTTATAGTGCAGTAATAAAAGAATAACTAGTGAAGAAAGAGGTTAAGATATAAACATATTGTCTTAACCTCTTTTTTTCTGCCCTATCCTTTCCTGTTTGCGACTTCCTCCTTATACCTTACAATTCCTTCTTCCATTACTTGGTACACCTTATACTTTAATGAGGCTACATCTGCAGAAGTTAGCCCTTCTACTGAAATAGTTGGTAGAGATACTACCCTACTTATGCCCGGCGTAAGCGAAAAGATACTATTGTAATGCAGCCGTTTCTTATTATCCAGATACAACAGAGGCTTAATAGGCGTTTGCATTTGTATAGCCAACCGGAATGCCCCGTCATAGAAATCTTTTAGGGGTTTATCTGTTTCATTAAACGTGCCCTCAGGAAAAATTAGAATAGAAACGCCTTGGTTGAGCGCCGCCTTCAAAGCACGTACACTTTGGGTACGGTTTCTAGCATCGCTTCTATCTACCAATATTACTGCCGCTTTATAAATGAAGCCAAAAACGGGATAGCGAACAATCTCATGCTTTCCCAATACCCTGAATGGTTGGTTGATGGCTAGCATAGTGGTAGGAATATCCATATAGGAAATGTGATTGGCAATAAAAATGTATTGTTTATTAGGGTCAGCGGCTTCTTCTACAATTGTTTGATGCCTGATGCCAATACTTAAATACCAAATTGCTGACCATGCTTTACATACCCTGTATATTAAGTTCCCTCCTCTGTTATCTCCAAACAACAAACAACCTATTACCAATGGAAAAGCAATAAACATCAGAATGATGAAGATGAATAAGGCGTAAATTGTATATATAGAACGGATGATTTTCATTTATTGGCTCGAATAAACAAAATAATGCTCAGGAAAAGACCATTTCAATACTTTCTCTTTCTCAAAGATACCATATACGGTACTTCCGCTCCCGGTCATACTACTATAGATAGCCCCCTGTTTGTATAATGCATCTTTGATGGCACCAATTTCGGGATAATGATTGATAGCAGGCAATTCAAAGTCATTTATCAAAGCATCTTTCCAGGTGGTTATAGGATGTTGAACAATATCTTTTATCGATTGAGCTGGCAAAACAGGTTTAATATGACTAAAGGCCCAACCGGTACCGATATGTATCTTAGGATTAACGATCACAAACTTGTAAGGAGATAAGTCCAACGCTATTTCTTCCATCACTTCTCCCCTACCTGTAGCAACACAAGGCTGATTGAGGATAAAGAATGGGCAGTCACTTCCTAACTGCAACGCATAATCTATCAACTGATTTTTGGATAAGTTTAAATGAAAGCTATCATTCAATAGTTTCAAAGCAAACGCACCATCTGCGCTTCCACCGCCCAATCCTGCACCCATTGGTATTACTTTATGCAGGTGCATTTGTATGGCAGATATATCAGGGAAATCCTTTTTAAGTAAATGATAGGCTTTTATACAAAGATTGTTGTTGGGGTCGCCTTCAATTGTAAGTCCTGAAGTAGTTAATTGTATTCCGTTTACCGTCTTCCGTTTACCGAAGTCCCCTGACTGTTCTGGCATCTCGGTTAACGGTAAACTGTTAACTGTTAACTGCTTACTGATTACTGTTGAGTGGTCTCTTATCACCTCCAACGCATCCCTTAGCTGAAATGGATAGAACACTGTTTCAAGATCGTGGTAGCCATCCGTTCGCTTACGAAGAATATTAAGCCCGAGGTTTATTTTGCAGTTGGGGAAAACGACCATGCCAGTGATTAGTTATCAGTGATTAGTGATTAGTGATATGAAATTGCATGTACTAACAACTAATCACTAAACACTAAACACTATTTACGTTTATTTATCTCATCCCTTATAGAAATGGCTCTTATGTAGTCTTCATTTTCCAAAACTTCGTTCAGTAATGTTTCCAACTCAGCAAGGCTCAAACTAGACAAGTCGTCTCTTTCTCCCCCGCCAGTCTCTTCAATTCCTACCGCCTCTCCTTTTTCTTTCTTGGGGGTGGTATCTCCCATTAAAATTCCGGCGTTCTCTAATATCGATTCGTATGTATAAATAGGACATTGAAAGCGAACTGCCAAAGCCAAAGCATCACTCGTGCGGCTATCAATTTCTACTGTATCCTGTTCTGTGAAGCAAATAAGTTTAGAATAAAAGATTCCCTCTTGCAAATCATTAATCACAATTTCTTGCAATTGCACATCAAAAGCATTCATAAAGTTCTTCATCAAATCGTGTGTAAGAGGACGACTCGGGCTCATCCGCTCCAATGCAACGGCTATTGCCTGGGCTTCAAATCCACCAATAACAATTGGCAACCTGCGCAACCCATTCACTTCCCCCAACACTACTGCATAAGAATGTGTTTGTGTGATGCTGTGCGACAAGGCTACAATTTCTAACTCAATCTTCTTCATAATACCCGTGCTTTTTTAAAAGGTTTACAAAATTAAGGTTAAAGACTTAGATAAGCTAGGGGTAAGTAATAAGTTTTAGGGATTAGGTTTGTATTTGGATATTATTTATACGCCTATCGTTACAATTACAGCAACTTATTCCTCAACTTTTGCACACAATTACATCAAGAAGGTTTCATTTTACACTAATTCAGCAAAATCTATCACATCATTGGTGTAGATAGGCATGATCACTGCGTGTATCGTTTACTTTTATCGGGCATTATCGACGACTGATAGCATTTAAGCCACATTTGATACCATAAACGTCTCATTCGGCGCAATAAAAGTGTTAATCGACGCAATAAAAGTGTCAATCGACGCAATAAAAGTGTCAATCGACGCAATAAAAGTGTCAATCGACGCAATAAAAGACGCATTTGGCGCAATAAAAGTCGTATTTGGCGCAATCAACGACTCATTAGATACGCCTATTTGCTTTGTTTTACCCTACTGTACCTCGTGGTAAAGATTCACCCCATACCCAATAGACTATTTGTGTTTATTTAAAAACAAAACAATCTTTTATTGCAGTTTCAGGCACCCATTTCCTAATTTCAGATACCTGATAACAAGAAAAAAAAGATAGCAATTAAGTCTAAACATCCCATTAATAACTTACAACTTATAATAACCATCCTACTACTTCCTACCTTTGCTCTTTATTAGCAGAAAAACTGGTTTATATATGAAATATGAGGTGGGTGATGAGATTATTGTATTGCACAGTAACGAAGAGGGCCGAGTGGTAGAATTGATGAGCGACAAAATGGTGATGATAGAAGTGCGGGGCGTAAAATTTCCTGCCTATATGGATCAGATCGACTTCCCTTATTTCTATCGGTTCTCTAAAAAGAAAGTAGTAGATGAACCAAAGAAGCCAAAGGTGTTTTTAGATAACATTCCGAAGGAAAAGCCACAACCTAGCAAGATAAAAACAGAGGATGGCGTGTGGCTGGTATTGATTCCTAAGTTCTCTTTGGATGATTTTAATGATGAAGTGGTAGATAACCTAAAGATTTATCTGGTTAATAAAACAAATACTAGCTATACATTCATCTATAAACAGCAATTTCTGAACGAAACAAACTTCGAAATACACAACCAGGTTGGCGCCTTTCAAGACTTTTACCTGCACGACATTGATTTTGAAAAAGTAAATGACAGTCCCACTTTCTTAACAGATTTTTCTTTGGTTAATCAGGATAAAAAGAAAGTAGCACACTTCGAAACTTCCTTTAAGATCAAGCCCAAACAACTTTTTCAGCGCATAGAAGAAATGAAGGATAAGAACTTGCCTTCCATCACCTATAAATTGTTTGACACTTATCCCGATTATATTCCCGAAGACAAATTTGAATTGAGTCCCCTTGCTGCGAATGGTTTTAAAATTTATGAGGTAGGCAAAACAAGGCAGAACTTAGAACCTGCTCGCACTATTATTGACCTTCATATAGAAAAACTAACAGACGATTGGAAGGGATTGTCTAACAGACAGATATTAGACATCCAATTGAAAGCGTTCGAGAAATGGTTCGACCTAGCCATTGCACACCGTCAACCAAGTTTGATAGCTATCCATGGCATTGGAAAAGGGAGACTGAAGGAAGACATTCACGATTTCTTGAAACCCAAGAAACAAGTAAAAAGCTTTATCAATAAGTATGATAGTCGCTTTGGGTATGGGGCAACGGAGATTCTTTTTAGTTATTAAGCAGTGTGAAAAGGTAAAGAGGTGACAGATAAAGAGGGCTAGCATTAAACAACTTACTTACTAGTTGTCTATTCCCTACCCCCTTCTTTTCTATTCTCTATTGCCTATCGCCTATTGCCTCCCTCCTTCTGCCTTCCCAATCATCTCCATCATCTGTTTGAGTTCTACGTCGCTAAGGTTGCGCCACTTGCCCACCGGTATCCCATCTAATTTTATGTTCATAATGCGTATACGTTCTAGTGTCTGCACCTTATTGCCCAAAACTTCGCACATTCGGCGTATTTGTCGGTTAAGACCTTGCGTCAATACAATCTTAAAGTTGTGGGTACTTAGTCTTTTCACGAGGCAAGGCTTGGTCATTCCATCTTTTATGCGAACTCCGCTAGACATCCGTTGAATAAAACTACCATCAATGGGCATACTCACCCGCACGATGTATTCCTTTTCGTGGTTATAGCCCGCCCTTAATATTTTGTTTACAATATCGCCATCATTGGTTAAGAGTATTAATCCTTCGGAGTCTTTATCTAAGCGACCAATAGGAAAAATCCGTTTTGGATGATTAATGAAGGAAATAATGTTACCCGGAATCTTCTCCTCGGTGGTAGTGGTAATTCCTTTCGGCTTGTTGAAGGCAATATAAATCAGCTTTTCTTTTTTCTTCTTTTCACTAATAGTAGAAATGATACTACCATCTACTTCTACCGTGTCTCCAGGTGTATAGCGGTTACCCAATTTGGCAGGTTGATCATTTAATAAAACCCTTCCTTGGGTAATTAAATTATCCGCTTCCCGGCGAGAACAATAGCCTGTGTCACTAATAAACTTATTTAAACTGATGGATGTATCGTTCAAGATTGAAGATTGAAATAAATGATAATTAATCTTTGTTATTCGGCTTTGTAGATTGTCTTACCAACCCTATTGATATGCGCAACCAATTCATCATTGGAAATATGATGATAGATGGACAAATCAAACATGTTTGGCAACAATAAATCATCCAGTTCCCATTCTATTTTGCCTAGTATATTTAGACTTAACGCGCCTCCTACTAATGTAATATCTATATCCGAACCATGCTTATAGTTTCCTTTGGCTCTTGAACCATACAAAATAGCCTGCGAAACAGATGGATATTTTTTAAACACATCCACTATTCTATTCAAAGTTGTTTCGCTTAAGCCACAATCCATTATTGTTCAATTTCCAAAGCCTCCATTGTTACCAATAGAAGTTTGTATTGTTTAAAATAGCCATTCAATATTTTATCTTCTATCTCAGCAGCAGTTTCTTCGTTATAAGTATGACTACTTTTTGCTCTGCTTGCAATCATATCCATCCAGGTTTCGCCATCAAGTATCAGGTTTCTTTTATAAGCAAGCCTTATAGTATCTCTGCTTCCTTTTAACTCGGTTTCTCCTTGATATTCAAAATAATCTTTCATCAGATTCCAGCCAAGTTCGAAAGTATATTCAAAAGCTTGTATCAGACCTTGCAATTCAAGCTCATTCAAGTTGCCTTTTTCAATAAACTTAGTTAATTGACCAAGTGCCTTTTTGTATTGAGCCAATCGTTGTTTCCATCGCAAATCGTTATCCATATTTTTTTTATTTATCTCGATAAGAACTTACCCGATAAGCGCATCCCTCTTTCGTCTACCAACACTTTTGCCATTATTTTCTTTAAAGCAGGAGGCAGAATCTCCTTTTCTTCTTCAGATAGTAAATGGATTACTTCAAAAAACTCATCCTCATCGTCATAATACCCAATGTATAAATCGTACACATTATCAAAATGCAACCGAAGCGAAATTTCTAAGTCTTCTTCATAATTATGCATCGATATAATAGACCATTGATCTTTATCTAAATAATTAAAAAGCACTTGCACCGGGTCTTGACTAACCACATAAGTCACTAACTTCTCTATCAAATCTCCCGATTGGGTCTTTACCAGTTCTTCGTAATTAATCATTATTGTTTTTTTGAGTGAAGTTGGCAAATAAACGAAGAAATTATCAGTTACTAGTTACTGGTTTCTAGTATCTGGCTTTATTGGCTGTACCAAATTAATTTCCTTGGGTAGATTTACTAATAATAGAATGAGCGAAGTCTTTTTTGCATTAAATACTCGACGTTTATAGCTATTTAAGCCCCCTGGTTGGCAACGTACCTGAAGCGTTATAAGCAAAATGGGAAATATTAAACTTAAAGCAACTACTTTTACAACCGCTACAAACCCGAACTATCGCCTCTAAACTTGTTTTTGGGGGAGGAAAGTCTGGACAGTATAGGGCAACCCACCGGTGAAGAGCCGGCTTCTTAAATAAATTTGGGAAAGAGAAAGTGCCACAGAAAATAACTGTCGTGAGTAATTGCGATGAGGGTGAAAATGTGGGGTAAGAGCCCACAATACAATGTAGTAATGCATTGTATGGGTAAACCTTGGGTACTGTAATGCCACGTATAGAAACGCTTGAGAGCGGCTCGTTCGATGTTTCAGGGTAGGCAGCAACAGGTGAACAGTAATGTTTATCGTAGATAAATGATAGTTTAGAAACAGAATCCGGCTTATGAGGTTTGTAGCCTTTTTTTGGGTGATTGGTTGTTAGTTGTTAGTGATTAGTTATAGAAATTGTACTACTAACCACTAACAACTTATCCCTAACCATTAATCACTGTTTTATGCGCTTAGAGCAACTCACTTTTACTCGTTTTCTTGCAGCAATCATTATTGTAGTTTTTCATTTCGGGTTAACTATTCCTCCGTTTAACCACCCCTCCGTCTCTTTTCTGTTTAGCAATGTAGGAGTAAGTTATTTCTTCGTACTTTCTGGTTTTGTAATGATTATTGCTTACAGCAAATTGGGTAGGACAATAAAGCCTATCACCTATTACAAAAATCGTTTTGCAAGGGTATATCCTGTCTATCTCATAGCCTTATTACTTTCTATATTTATGATGTGGCTTTGCAATATCCCGATACCCAAAGACGCACTTGCCTTTAATTTTGTGATGCTACAATCATGGATTCCTCCCTATCCCATGCTTATAAACAGAACAGGCTGGACACTTTCGGTAGAAGTTTTGTTTTATTTAAGCTTCCCGTTTCTATTCAACAGCATCTACTCGAGATACAAGGTTTCTATTATTGCTGTTTGGATAGTAACCTTTTGGTTGCTTTCTCAAATGTTATCTAGTTATTTACAATCTATCCAATGGAATTTAAAGCATCTACCTATCAATCACAACTTGTTGTATTATTTCCCTTTAATGCACTTAAACCAGTTTTTAATCGGCAATTTATTTGGCCTTTTGCTACTGCAAACGAAAGATCGATTTTCTAGAAACCTAGATTGGCTAGTAATTATCTTACTGGCAATTACTGCTGCTTTGCTAAAATATCAAATACCCAACGCAAACTACCACAACGGCTTCCTTGCCCTTCTTTTTGGAGGTATTATATTAGTTATAGGTTTAAACAATGGAATGATTACAAGCATCTGCAATCATAAAGTATTTGTTTTTTTGGGAGAAGTTAGCTTTGGTATTTATATTTTACAAATACCCATACACGAAGCATTATACAAGATAACTAAGCCCTTTTATTATACACAACCCAACAATTTCTTCTATTTATATCTGGTAGTATTAATCCTGTTTGCGAGCTTAAGTTTTCAGTTTATTGAAACGCCTCTAAGAAAATTCATTAGAAAATTATAATATTTTGAAGTATAATTTACCTATTATTGTATCTGAAAGAATTATTTGACATTATTTTCGTAATCTCGGGCAAATTACTTTTATTTTGTCTCTGTGACAATCAATCATTGAATGAAATTAGATATAAACCCATTTATGCAAAGTGAATTGAAATTTCGTTTCATTTCTACATTAGTCATACTAGTTATTCTTTTATTTTCCAATCTGCATTCTAATGCCCAAGAAGACGATGTTGCAAAACCACCCAAAAAAAATTGGCCTGCAATGGTTCATAAAATTACAGAATTGGGTCTCCCCCAAAATATGGTATACCGAATAAGACGGATGAATAAAGCAGAAATGGATAGTATAAAGGGAGAAGATTATCATGAAAACTTAAAAGAGGGAGAGGATGAATATGTATTGAAAGTAATGTTACGGTTTATAAATGGGCGAATTATTGGGTTTGTAAAGAAAGAACCAATGATGCAATCCAACCAAGGAACATATCTTACAGAAGTAGATATTCCTGTTGAATGGTGTGGCATGGATAGCCTAAAAACCGAGCATTGTGTAAAATCTGAAGAAGAGATGGCACTATTAGATAGTGGCGTTGTAATAAAACCAAGAGACTGGCATCAAAAACTAGACGCAAATGAAATTTCAACAGATGTAGTTTCTGACAATGTAGACCTTTTAAAACTTCTTGAAAATAAAAACAGTAGAAAAAAGCTACAATCTAAGAAGATGACGGATAGTCTCTCCCACTTACTTCAACATCTTACAGGAGATGACAGTGCCTACGTAGCAAAGCAACTAGAGTTGGTGACAAAAGAATACAAAGAAGCTCAAAGAAGAAAGCAAGGGGGCGATTTTATTGATGATAGCACCATTTCTGTTATTACCAATGGACTTACAGGAGCAGACAGCTTAAAAGCTATTAAAAGCTATCTAGCAACAAAAAAAGTAGAGAAGGCACTTAAAGGAGATAAAAAGTATCAAAAGGGAGTGTCAGCATTAGATAGTACCACAATAGCATCCATTACAAAAGGATTATCGGGAGCAGACAGCATTAATGCACTCCGTAATTATCTGGAGCCCAAAATAGTGAAAGTTGACAAAAAGAAAAATGAGGAGCAGCAACTAGATAGTGCAACTATTGCATCTATAACCCAGGGACTTACAGGATCGGATAGTATGAATGCTATACGTAGCTACGTAATGGCAAGAAAAACAAGTAAAGCCAACAAAGAAAAAGAAAGTAAGAAAATAAAAAAAGAGGATCAATTATTAGACAGTACCACACTAGCTAGCATTACCAAAGGATTAACAGGTAGTGACAGTGTGAATGCAATACGGAGTTATGTACTAGCTGCAAAGTCTAAATCTAATAAAAAAGGCAAAAGGGGGGGGCAATTAATTCCATCTAATGATGCTGCAACTACACCTATTACAAGGAATACTTTGGACAGCACCTCCGTTCCAATAACAGCTGTAGTAGTAGCATCCAAACAAACAAAAGGAGATAAGAAAAAGAAGAAAATATCAGAATCTGTAGTTATTCCACCAGCAGATGATAGTACTATAGCTTTAGCTACGAAAGGTTTATCTGGCACAGATAGTATCAATGCGATCAGGGGACTGAAACTAGAAGAGAAACGCAACAAAAACAATAAGAAGAAGCAAAAAACAGAACAAGCAGCTACGTTGATTGATTCCTCGCTATCCCCCATAACAAAGAGGGATGAGCAGCCAATACCTGCTAAACTCTCAAAAAAAGATCGAAAAAAGAAGAGTGGGAATCAAGCAGCAGAACAAATTATAACAGATACTACTGCCACCTTACAAGCAAATGCTAATGGAACTACAAAACCAGCTGTTGATTCACAAAGTACCACAACTGCTTCTTCTTCAACTGCAATTATCAATCAGCCTGCAGAGCCTAAAATAGAAAGGAGGAGAAAAAATGATGCCTTACAACAAGAGCAAATTTTAAAAGATACTGCGACTAATGTAATTCCTGCAACAACGCCAACAAAAAAACAGGATATTGATATATTAAAGAATAATACGTTGCCTACTACAACAACAGATTCTAACAATGTAGCTCAACGCATTACACAAACTCCAATTATTATAGAACCTAAAAAAGAAGAACCCCAAAGGAAGGATACTAACCAAGTTACGAAAGCTGTGAGAGATAGCGCTACTACCATTGTACCTAACCCTTTAAACAAAGAACAGGTTGATGAATTAAAGAATTCGATACCTGCTGCAACAAAAGATTCTACCAATGTATCACAACCCATAGTACCAACTACTCCAATAGAGAAAAAGCCTTTTAGAAAAAGACTTAAGGTAGTTGCCCCTCCAGCAGATGATAGTTCGGCACTATATAAGGATAGTACTAGTAACATTTTGCAAATAATTGATAGTACTAAGCATTAAGAAGAAGGTTTTGAAGGGATTTTTTGACTTGCATTTTATTATTCCTTTTCAAACTTCTTTTTAAGGTATTCAACAACAGTAGGGTTTTCTAATCCGTCAATATCGCTTAACTGTAGTTCTATTGCTTTGGTACTTAAGTTTATCTCATTGAGAGAAATTAAAAGAGATATCGCAAATGAAATCATTCCTATTGCAAATGCTATATGAGCCAACATAGTAAGCTCAGCATATATAAAGTACATACAAAAAATACAACATAAAAAAGAGAATACCCCCAATATCTGCATATTCTTTATAAGCTTTAGCCTATATCTTAGACTTTTTATTTGCCCATGAATTACTCTTTTGTCCTCATATTTTTCATAGCTGTCATATAATGACCTTACGGTACTTGCAATAGCTATGTATCGATTTGTATATGCCAACATTACTAATGTAATCGCTGGAAACAATAATGCGGGAGTATTCATGCTAATATCCATAATAAAAAAGTATTTTAGAAATAAACAAAGAACTTACAAATATTTTTTGTACAAATTGAACAATGTCTTTTTATCCCATTCATTTAGTGTCTTTGAAGACTCATCTTTCATATAATGCCTTTTAAAAGCTATTATTGCAGCAATAGAATCAGATATATCGTACCCAATTATCCTTAATGCTTCTATAGAGTTAAACTTACTATCCACATTAATAGATGGTGGTATACTATCCTGCCAAAGACCGAAGCCTTTCTCCGACAATAGCTTCCAAGGAAAAAAGACACTTGGATCATCTTTCCTACGTGGAGCGATATCCGCATGACCAATAAAGTTGGCAGTGGGTATGTTATAAGTTTTCTTCAAAGTATCTAACAGTAGTAGTAAAGTATTTATCTGTGCGCCTGAAAAAGGCTCTTTCCCGTTATTGTCAAGCTCAATACCAATAGAACAGGAATTCATATCAGAAATAGCACCCCACTTACTTACACCTGCATGCCACGCTCTTAAGTAATCATTTAATAAATGATATTTGCTACCATCACGACCAATAACATAGTGAGCACTTACTTTAGTTCTTTCTAAACTAAACGTATAAAATGTTTGTGCACAACTATCTTGTGCAGTATGATGAATAATTACAAAACAAGGCTTACGCAAATTAAAATTAGGAGAACCTGCTGTATGAACATCATATAATAAACTATCTATTGGATTGGTGGTTGTGGGCGTAACAATTGGCACAGATGGAAGACGAAGCACAACTGTATCATGAAGTATTATAGACTTAACAATTACAGGATATTGCTTACGATAGCAACTTATAACTAGAACTAGTACTAATGCTATGAAACAAATGTTTTTTAACGTATTTGACAACATGATGGAAAAATAGGAAATTATTCCTATCAAACAAGGTAATCAGGCTTTTAATAGTAAAAAATCTAAAGGAATATTTAGTTACTTAACCTAGGTATCCATTTTATCTCTGGGATGTTTAAGGAATAGCTAATATATCTTGCTAAAACAAACAAATAATCACTGAGTCTATTAAGATATTTAATAATCAAAGGCTCTACAAATAACTCATTTTCCTGCATATTCACACAGCATCTCTCACTGCGTCTGCAAATACATCGAGCTACATGTGCAACTGAAGTTGCATGATGGCCACCTGGTAAAATAAAACTTTTCATTTCAGGTAGATATTCATTCATTTGATCTATCTCATTTTCTAAGAATAGTACATCAGTTTCAGTCAAGTCAGGGATTTTCATAATTGGTTCAGCATCAGGATCACAAGCTAAAGATGATCCAATTGTAAAAAGTCTATCTTGTATTTCTTTCAGAGAGGCTCTGCTCGAAATATCTTCAAAATAATCACTCAATAACCCGATGTAGGAATTTAATTCATCAACTGTCCCATAACTATCAATGCGTATATGACTTTTAGGAACTTTAGTACCTCCAATTAATGTTGTTTTGCCTAAATCTCCTGTTTTGGTATAAATTTTTAGTGCCATCAGCCTTCTAACTTTTTTATTAGAACTATTACTTAATAATTGGTATAACAAAAATTAAAAAGATTAGTTTACCCTATATAAATACTTCAAAACTTTGTAAAAAAAATCTCAAGGCTTACAAGAAGCAATTGACGGGTATTAATAACGCATTTTTAATTTATATATTACCAGAATGTATTAATTTGTATATAAATAAATACACACACAAGAGTAATTGATTATCAGACTACTAAATTTGATAGCGAATAAGTTTGCTTTTCAGACAATTTTAATGCTGTGTATAAAGACCCTATAGCAAATAGGATGGCAATTCCTCCATCTACGGGTGCTTCAGTTCCTTGACTCCCTCCAGTTGTACCTGCACCTCCACTAACATCAGAAACTCCATTAGTGCCATCCCCATTACCGGCATCTCCTGTTCCTGTACCCAATCCACCGGGACCGTCTTGAGCATTTGCAAAAATGCACAATAAAAACACTATCGAATATAAAAAAAGAAACTTTTTCATTATCTGTTTTATTTATTAAATACAAAGAATCTACTTAGCGATTGTTAACGTGGTTTGAAAAATCTTATTGCTACTACCTAAAACTTTAACAATGTATGTCCCACTAGACAATTTTCTGCCTAATTGAACTAAATGAGCATCAGTAAAACTATGGACTATATTAGTAGAATATACTTTAATACCAAGCTCATTATATAAACTTACAGAATACTTTCCTGATTGTAAAGCTCCTAGTTGTAGTGTAAACGAACTTCCCATAACAGGATTAGGGCTAACTTTAATTGAAGAGGACTGAACTGAGATGATAGAAGAAACAATGCTACTTTTTTGCTGTGTAGAAAATAAAATACTAAACCTCTTTGTATAGCTTGCGATATCAGAAGTTGTCTTAAAGTCTATAACCGAGGTGGATGAACCTATAGCTACTTTTGTTTGTAGTAAAGCATCAAAAATATAAGCGGTTACTTCCTCACTTTTAAATACACTCGGATCCACTTTCAATTGATAATTAGTTTCAGCGCTCAAATTATACAAATGTAACTGTAAGATGTCTCCATCTTTTGGTAAACTTGTACCTTCTATACTTAGATCAATTCCATTATTTAATACTGTTAGATTCTCTCCCGAATTATTAAACTTCCTACTATCTTCCTCACCTATTTTATTTGTAAACCCGCTTCTAAATACAGATACCGCTGCATCGACTTTTCCTCCACTTTTAAATAAACTGAAAGCAAGTCTATTAATAGAACTCTTTCCGAAAATAGCTGTTTCAGGAGCAGTAGAAGGCAATACTTTATTACCCTCACTAATTGTCATTGAAGGACTACCAGTTCCGTCATTTTGAACCCAAAAAGCTTGACCAGGTTGTATATATTGATTAAGATTAGTTGGACCAGGATTACTACTAGTTCCAGTTATTGCATTATAACTCACGTAGGTACTATTACCAAGAGCATTAACAAAAGTAGGATCGAAATATAAGTATGTTGCTGAAAGATGAGATTTTGATATTGCATTCCAATCAATAGGACAAGCATAAGGATTACCAACAAAGCTGTAAGCAGTAGAACCAGAATTCAAAATATTGTTTGCCCCTCCAGTTGCTGTATAAGTTACAGTACCAGTTACTAAATTACCTGTAGCGCGTAATATAGCATTGCTCCACATATTTGCTGGTTGTGCATCATAGAGCTTACCTGCAGTCCTATCTCCTCTAATTAAAAGTCTATAGCCTAAATATGGACTGAGGGATAATCCTTTCGTACTGGTAATGTAAGACCATGATCCGGTGGTAACACCACTACTATATGTTTGCATACTTCCAGCACCAGTTGAACTTATATCAAACCCGGTGGTTGGGCTCACTCCTCCGTAGTAACCTTTGATTCCTGTAATATAAACTCCATATCCATTGTTGTATACCCCTGACTCTTGCCAATTGGCAAACACACTTCCTGCACCTGAAACCTCAGGACATAAATCTCTAAAAGTTCTCAATCCTTGTTGTATAAAGCGTTCTAAAGTTACATTACCCGAAACACTTCCACCCACACCCACAACCCCTACTACTGCAGTATTAGTCTCCGAAGTAGATTTTAACGTCAAATACCCTCCGGTAGTAAATGTACCTGTACTAGGTGTTAAAATACCTGTAATATTCAACGCATTACCAAGTGTTGTAGAACCAGTTGTAGTTAAATTACTTAGAGTATTATTGATTGGATCAAAATAAATAGTCCCACCACCTACAACTAAAGAAGAAGAAGTGAGTTTTGAAGCTATGAAATAACTCGTATTTGAACCAGTCGTTACAACACCTGTAACTGTTAATGAATGTCCATTGAGACTAATTGTTGCTGAAGAAGCAAGGCTTAGACTAGCTACCGTAAAATCTCCTCCTAATACCGGCAAGTTGGAAACTAGAGGTATTGATACAGCTGTACTGTTTAGTGGCACATTTCCATCAGACCAGTTTGAACCTGTACCATAGTCGGTATTTGTTAACCCTGTCCAAGTTCCTCCAACACCAGTAACTGTTAATGTACCATTGATATAAGTAATTGAATAGTTACTTAAACCTGTGCCTGTTGCAGCACTCGGAACAATAGAATTGGAGTAGGTTGAGGCAGGAACATTTCCAGGAACAGTAGAAAGGGAAGTATATAACAAGGTAACAGAATTTACTGCATCACCAGGCAATAACCCGATTGCTGAAAAAGCTGAAGTTCCCAATGGCAAGGAAGTGCCATAAGCTGTACTACGATCATTTGCAGTTATAGTCAAAGAAACTGGTGTAATCGCAAATGTATTACTGCCACCCAATACCAAGGTATAATTACTACCCGCACTCAATGTACCCAACATATAACTGTAAGTACCCACATTTTCGCCAGATACCCTGCTTAATGCACCGGTTGTTGTAACAGAAGGGCTTGCAACATAAGTAAATGTAGGGTCTGAAGTGCCGAATACCTTTGTTTGACTAACATCTGGAGTTACAGTAA
>CAISCV010000234.1 GCA_903883945.1 uncultured Chitinophagaceae bacterium
ACCTATTTATAGCTCTTCAATCAATTTGCTAATAAAGGATGATAAGAGTAGCAGAGGGGGTGGAGAGGACTTAATATCTGAAAACCTAACTACCTACAAAAAGAAAACTAATCTAGCGAATGAAATTGAGATGATAAAATCTAACTCAATGATTTCTAGGGTTGTGCGTATTCTTAACCTTAACTGGCAATACTATAATGAAGGAAACATAAAGAGAATTGAGTTATACGGTAACACTAGTATCCACGCCAATTGGGTAGAATTAAGAGATAGTTCTATTGGAGCGGGAATTATACTCGTACGAAAACAACAGAGCATTTATATAGAGTTTGGGCCTAACAGGTATAAAAAAATATTTAGTGGGGACATTGTTGAGTACCCCTTCGGGAAGATGCGTGTGTTTTTTGATCCTAATGAGATATTAAAGGATAATAAATACATCATCAGTTACCAACCAACTACCAATGTTGCAGGTGTACTTGCAGGAGGATTACAAATAAGGCAATTGAGCAAAGAAACAAGTATCCTGAGTTTGAGTATCAATATGGAGGTTCCTCAAAAAGGGCGTGATATTCTTAATACCTTGGTAAATGTGTACAACGAAGTAAATGTTGAAGATAAAAATAAGATTGTAGACAACACTATCCGTTTTATAGATGAACGTTTGACCGTTTTAACGGGTGAGCTAGGTAAAGTGGAAGACCACTTGCAAAGCTTTAAACAACAGAATGGAGTAGTGCCTTTGGCATCACAAAGTAGTTTAGAGTTTAGTAAGTCTGAAGGTTTAAGGGAAAAAATGGTTGGGTTGGATATTAAGAACGAAGTGATAAAGCAGATTAAAGAATACCTTTCCAATCCTAAAAAGAAATATGAATTGGTGGTAACCCCTTTTGATCTTTCAGACATTACGCTGACTAATTTGATAGGACAATACAATACATTGCAGTTAAAACGAGTTGAGTTGCTGCGAACGACAACAGCAGAGAATCATCTAGTAAAAAGTGTAGAGAGCCAATTAGAAAAATTGCGTATTAATATTTTAGAGGACCTTGCTAACATTACCAAAAATGCTGCCTCGTTGGATAAAGCCTATCAAGATCAGTCGCAAGAGGAATTGTCAAAATTAAGAAGTATACCAGAGCATGAGCGAACCTATCAGGAGATTATGCGCCAGGAGGGAATTAAAGAAAAAGAATATTTATTCCTGCTTCAAAAAAGAGAAGAGTCCGAAATTACCCGGGCATCAACAATTGGCAATTCTATTCCAATAGACCCTGCCTCTAGTGGGGCACAGGTGAGCCCGGATGTTGCAGGAACCTACCGAAGTTCCTTTATAATTGGATTTCTTATTCCTATTATTTTCATCTACCTGATAGATTTGTTGAATGATAAAATAATTGTACGAAACGATATTGCACGGGTTACAACTGCGCCTATCATTGGGGAAGTAGCGCACCACAGTAGCCAGAACCGTGTTTTGGTGGTGAGTAACAAAGACAGAAGTGTATTGGCAGAACAGTTCAGGATACTGAGAACTAACGTGAGTTTTCTACTAGGCGCAAATATAAAGTCTCCGGTATTGTTGGTTACTTCCAGTATTGCGGGGGAGGGTAAAACCTTCTGTTCTATGAACCTTGCTGCTGTATGGGGTATTGCGGGAAAGAAAACTGTGATTCTGGAACTTGATTTACGTAAACCCAAGATTGCGAAGTCGTTGGGATTAATCAATGTAAAGGGAATTACCCATTTTATGCTTGGTCAGGTGCCAGCCGAGTCTATTCCTATTCCAATTCCCAATACAGAGAACCTGTATATTGTTCCTGCGGGTATCATACCCCCCAATCCTTCAGAGATGATTATGGATCCTAGGATGGGTGAGTTTATGGCGTACCTAAAAAAACAGTTCGATTTGATAATCATCGACTCGGCACCGGTTGGGCTAGTGAGTGATTCTAAGATCATTGCCCAATTGTGTGATGCAACCATCTATATTGTTCGGCAACGGTTTACGGTAAAAAAACAATTGCCTTTCATAAATGAGTTATTTACCCAAAATCTACTTCCCAATATTGGCATATTGGTGAATGATGTAAAAATTGGCGGAATCAACTCGTACTATGGTTATGGCTATGGTTATGGCTATGGTTACAGCTACAACTACAACTATAACTATCGTTATGGAAGTGAGCGAATTACATTATGGACGAAAGTAAAATCGCTCTTTAAAATTTAGGATTCCCCATTGCAATAGGCATATAGGAAGAAAACAATTTTCTTTTTTTTCTTCCTACATGCCTTCCTAATGTAACATACACCCCACTCAAATTATGTGCAGAATTGCAGGTATTTACAACCCATTGTCGAGTAATCTGGAGACAGATATACTTACCATGCGGGATGCTATGCACAGAGGTGGTCCCGATGGGAAAGGGGTATTTATAGACAAGGAACATCCTTTAGCATTTGGACATAGGCGTTTGGCATTGCTTGATTTGTCGGAGGCAGGGCATCAGCCTATGACCTCTACAGCGGGAAGTTTGCAGATTATATTTAATGGGGAAATCTATAATTTCCTTGAAATTAAAGCCCTTCTTGAAAAAGAAGGGTTTGTTTTTTATACGCATTCCGATACAGAAGTAATATTGAATGCGTACCTTTTTTGGGGTGAAGCATGCTTCGAGCAGTTTAATGGGATGTTTGCATTGGCTATTTGGGATAAGTCCAAACAAGAGATTGTTCTGGCAAGAGATCATGCAGGCATCAAACCATTGTATTATTATATTACCCATCAAAAACTCATTTTCGCATCGGAAATAAGAGCTTTCAAAGCCTTAGATCCAGATTGGGAGGAGGACAAAGAATGGCGGATTCCTTTCTTTGCTTATGGTCATCTACCCGAACCCTTTACTACGCTGCAAGATGTGAAACCGTTTCCTAAGGGGTGCTATTCGGTTATACAAATACCTTCTTTATCTATAACGGTTACGCCATTTTATGCGTACACCTACCAAAATACCATCAGCAACAAAGCGCAAGCAGTAAGATTACTAGAAGAAAAAATAGAACAGGCTGTAGAAAGACACCTAGTATCGGATGCACCTATTGGAGTTTTTTTGAGTGGAGGCATTGACTCTAGTATTCTCACTATTATTGCTTCTAAACAAATAAACAAAAGGCTGAAAACATTATCCATTGTGTTTGAAGAACAGGATTTTTCTGAAGAAATCTATCAGAAAATGATTGTAGACCAAACCAATGTAGACCATCATTCTTTTTTGGTAACCAACGACATGTTCCACCAAGAGTTTAAAGAAATTATGGAGGCCATGGATCAGCCCTCTATAGATGGTATTAACTCTTATTTTATTTGCAAGTTTGCACGGGCTTATGGTTTAACAGCTGTTTTGAGTGGACTAGGGGCAGACGAGTTGCTAGGAGGATACGATTCTAGCAGGAGAAGCCAATTGCTTAAAAGGCTTGCCTTGATGCCTTCCTTTGTTCTCTCTGCTATTAGCAATTTGCCCCATGAAAAAATAAAAAGGGTTGCTTATCTCAAGGACAATTCCCTACAAAACAAATACCTTTTCTATCGGGGTATTTATAATCCCGTGCAGATTGCGCACCTGTTAGATATTTCGGAAAGTGAGGTGAACCGAGTGTTAAGTAAAGTAACGGTTCCTGTTGCCAATACCACCAACGAGGCGCAACTAGCAGCACACGTAGAGCAGCATTTGTATATGCAGAATCAGTTGTTGAAGGATACCGACTTTATGAGTATGTGGCATGGGATTGAAGTGCGGGTACCCTTTCTGGATAAAGAAGTGATAAATCTTTGCAATAGCATTGAACCCCATCTTAAATTTAATTTCTCGGAGAAGCCTAAATATCTACTGATAGAGGCTTTTAAAAATGTGTTGCCCAATGCAATCTGGAACAGAAAGAAACAAGGGTTCACTTTTCCGTTTGCAAAATGGATTAACCACATTGCACCATTAAGCCGTGGTCGTGCTTTTGAACAAAAGTATTATCAACTCAATCATTCCATTATTCATTGGAGTAAATATTGGACTTATATACTCGCTAGTTATGCCAAAGATGAGTTTGTTTTTTTGCATAAAGGATTCGAAAGGGCTTGTTTTTACAGTACAAGTACTTTTACCACCTTGGGTGGTATTGAGAAATTTAACCGTGCTATGCTTGCGGGACTGTCTGGGTTAGAAAAAGAGGCCTTGCTACTAGCAGACAGTGCCTCGATGTATGATACCTTTTGTGAGGCCAGATATTTTAATCAATCTAATTACAGGGGGTACAATAAAGGCAAATCTTTGTTTGTATTAAAAGAGCTGATTAATTCTTACAAATACCAGAAAGTAATATTAGGTCACATCAACCTTGCACTTTTTGGCTTGCTTATTAAAAGAATACATCCCCGTACTAAGGTATATATGGTGGCACACGGTATTGAAGTGTGGGGAGAACTTACCGGATTAAAGAAAAGGATACTTAACAAGTGCGATGTGATTTTGGCAGTAAGTAATTTTACTAAAGCGCAATTAATAAAAACAAACGGGATAGAAGCAGATAAAATTCAAGTCTTTTACAATACCATTGATCCATTTTTTCATTATCCCACCCAATTTCAAAAACCGTTACAGTTGGTGAAGCGCTATAACATAGCAGAAAATGATACAATCATCTTAACGCTTACCCGTTTGGCCTACTCCGAAAAATATAAGGGTTATGATAAAGTGATTGAGGTAATGCCCGAAATAATTGCTGCCTACCCAAATGTAAAATACCTGATTGCAGGCAAACCTGATGAAAAAGAACATGAAAGACTCAAACAACTGATTGCTGCAAAAAGCCTGGAAAAGAATGTTTTTTTAATTGGGTTCATAGCAGAAGAAGAAATTACCGACCATTACCAGTTGGCAGACCTATTTATTATGCCTAGCCGGAAAGAAGGTTTTGGTATTGTGTTTATAGAGGCAATGGCTTGTGGTTTGCCCGTAATTGCAGGTAACCAGGATGGAAGTGTGGATGCCTTAAAGAATGGAGA
This sequence comes from uncultured Chitinophagaceae bacterium, assembly GCA_903883945.1. Classification (GTDB taxonomy): domain Bacteria; phylum Bacteroidota; class Bacteroidia; order Chitinophagales; family Chitinophagaceae; genus Parasediminibacterium. The sequence goes on from CAISCV010000234.1 coordinate 5,060, forward strand.
ATTGGGCTTACTCATTAATCCCGAAAACAGGAATGAAATAATAGATACCCTTAGCCAGGTATTGGATAGTAACAGTTATACGATACCCAAAAAGCAACAATTGCAACGAGAAGTAATTGGGTATTTTGGTTTTCCCCAGTTTTATAGAAGTTTAAAAAAGCAACTAATTAATTAA
>CAISCV010000235.1 GCA_903883945.1 uncultured Chitinophagaceae bacterium
ACAGCTCCTTTTGCTCCATCTTCATCATTTCGCCGGGCTGCAAATAGTCGATGGTTAGTTTTTCAATCCGGTATCTGATCAAGCGCAAAGTAGGAAAACCAACGGCGGCTGTCATCCGTCTCACTTGTCTGTTTTTACCCTCTTTCAACTGTAAACGAAGCCAAGGAGCAGGTATTTCTTTTCTGAAACGAATAGGCGGATTTCTTTCTGGAACGATAGGCGGCGCTTCAAAAAGACTGGCTTTACAGGGTTTTGTTCGATATTGTTTTCCATCAATATTGATGGATACACCTTTTTGCAATTGCTCCACCGCTTCTTGTGTAGCAGCCCCATCTACCTGCACCCAATATTCTCGTTCGTGAGCAAACAAAGGATTCAGCAAGCGGTTGTTCAGTTGTTTATCATTCGTCAGAATCAGTAAACCCTCGCTATCATAATCTAATCGCCCAACGGGATAAACATCTTTGGGCACTTCGAAATAATCGGCAAGGGTCTGTTTGCCCTCCACCGCAGAAAACTGCGAGAGCACCATGAAGGGTTTGTAGATGACGTAATAGTTCATACAGTAAATAGTTATCAGTGAACAGTAAATAGTAAGCAGTGAACAGTTTAAATAATCAATCAGTTCGCTTTCTTTACTGATAACTGTTTACTGCTTACTGTTAACTAAAAGAACAGCCTCCACGTGGGAGGCCATTCCTTATATATGTATAGTTACTATTGGGGAATAGATGCTATTCCCACTGCAATATTAGTTAGTGATGGTATATGGCTGCGTAGTTTTTTATACACAAATCTTTGCCAACATAAAACGTACAACTTAATACCTACAACTCCTAAATGGTTTCCTCAAAGCGTTTGGTTACCACGTCCCAGTTGACTACACTCCACCAAGCACCAATGTAATCCGGACGTTTGTTTTGATACCTCAGGTAATAAGCATGTTCCCACACATCCAATCCCAACAGCGGTGTACCTTTCAATTCGCTTACATCCATCAAAGGATTGTCTTGGTTTGGTGTAGAACCTATTACCAGTTTCTTATCACTACTAACAACCAACCAAGCCCATCCACTTCCAAAACGGGTTTTACCAGCGTCGGCAAACTTTGTTTTGAAAGTATCGAAAGAACCAAAGTCCTTTTCTATCTGCGCCAACAACTTGCCTTCTGGTTTCAAAGAAGACTTAGGCGTCATACTTTGCCAAAAGAATTCATGGTTAAAATGCCCACCACCATTGTTACGCAGCTTGGGTGAATACTTAGAAATCTTACCCAATAAACTTTCTAATGAAACAGAGCTGGTATCCACCTTTTCTGCAACTACTGCTTCATTCAAATTCTTTGCATAAGCAGCAGCGTGCTTGGTATGATGAATTTCCATCGTCATTGCATCTATGGCAACTTCCAGATCTTTGTATCCATACGGCAATGGTTGCTGCGAATAAGGAATGTTCTTAACTAAATAACTACTTTTTTCATTGGTAATCTTTGCCAATGCAGGTATAACTGTTGCAGATAGAGCGACAGCTGCAGTTGTTTTTGCAGCATCGACAATAAAAGTTCTGCGACTTGTGTTCTTAGTTGACATTTTATTTATTTTAAACTGATTTAGAAAAGCGAAAGTTAGTTAGAAATCTTTTTATCATACTAAAAAATCGGTAATAAGCCTCCGAGTTAAATAATTGAGAATCGTGCATGGCCTTATACGTCAAGAAAATACCCACCGGAATCAGCACCATTGTCGATAGCCACATCCCTTCAAACACTGTTAATACCGCTTCGTGGGCAAGACGTTCACCAAAAGTATTCAGCAGATGGAAGACCACAAAAAAGGCAATCGCAAAAACCAATGGCGCGCCCAAACCACCTTTCCGGATGATGGCGCCAAGCGGTGCACCAATTAAAAATAATACAAAACATGCGACTGACAACGTAAATTTCCGATGCCATTCTATTTCGTGTGAACTCAGCGTTTTCTGCTCTCTTTTGTAGTCTTCCGTAATCATACCCATCGCGCTTTTGGCACTATTCACTTGGTTGAGGCTTCTTTCGAGCACCATCATTCTGATAGAATCGGGTAGGGTTGCTACAAAAGAGGTTGCTTTGGTGGGCGTTGGTTTTGTATTTATCCAACCGGTGTCGGCGTATTTTGTAAATAGTAGAGATGGATTTATTTCCCTGATAACTCTTTTGGTATAAAAGCTATCGTTTTTGTGCAACGAATCTATCATGGTATTCAATTGCCTGATACTAAGCATCTTGGGGTCGTATTTAAAGGCACTATCCTGGGTATTGTTCAATCCAAAACTCTTTAGGTCGAACACTTTTTTATATTGCTTAAAACTATTCCGTACAAACTCTGTGTTGGGCGTCATCCGCATTCCTTTTTCGGTATAACGCACTCCATCATTCATGATGAATTCCAAAAATTGTTTGTCGGGCGTTACCCGCATCACCCCGTCTTTTGCAATCAACAGGTTATCTTGAAGGTTATAATTCCGTTCATAAATTACGATGTCGTGTATGGTGCTATCGTTTTTGTCTTTCTTACCCAATTTAATTACATAGCCTTCAATTTTATCATAAAATACGCCTTCTTTAATGTCGAAAGAGGGTTTTGATACGATAATATTATACTTGATAGTCGCCAACTTTAACTGTGCAACGGGGATGATGTTGTTGGAAAATAAGAAGGCTATCCCACTGATAAAAAGGGTTACAATTAACAACGGGCGCATAAAACGCAACAACGAAATACCGGCAGATTTGATGGCAACTATTTCGAAAGTCTCTCCCAAATTACCAAACGTCATGATGGAGGAAAGCAATAACGCAATAGGTAATGCCAATGGAATTACGTTGGCGGCCACATAAACAATCAATTGGAGGATGGTTAAAATATCGAGTCCTTTTCCTACGAGGTCATCAATATATAACCAAAAAAACTGCATCACCAATATAAACATGGCGATGAGAAAGGTGGCAATGAAGGGCCCGATGAAGGATTTTATGATTAATATGTCTAATTTCTTTATCAACTCGTGCTATTACTATTACAATTTATGAAAATGAATGCGCCAAAAGTAAAGGATTAGTGAAATGAATGGAATTTGTGTTTGAAAGGAGGGGTAATATTACAATAGAAAACCGAATCCGTACCTCCGTAAACAATTTCCGGTTGTAAGTAAAGAAGTTACGGGTTGCAGCCAACAAATTACGGGTTGCAGCCAATGTTTTCCGGTATGCCGTAACTACTTTACGGTTGTCCGGGAGAAGATTACGGCTTGCCGTAAATCATTTACGGTTGTCCGCCAAAGAATTACTGTGAAACCGAGGCCTGAGTTTTAAGTAGAATTTGATAAAATAAATAATGATTAAAACCAAAATAAAACGGATAAATTCATAATAAATGTACAAAACATAGTAGAATAGTATATTTGACGCGTCTTAATTAACAAGTAATATGAAATTATTAGAAAACAAAGTGGCCATCGTTACGGGTGCAGCACGCGGAATTGGGGAAGCAATTGCATTGAAACTGGTAGAACAAGGAGCTTCGATAGCGTTTACTTATGTGAGTGATAGCAGTGCAGAAAAAGCAGCTGCATTAGAAACAAAGTTGCAGGCATTTGGGGTAAAAGCAAAGGCGTACAAGAGCAATGCTGCCGATTTTGCACAAGCAGAAACGTTTGTAATTGATGTGTTGAAAGAGTTTGGAACCATAGATATTTGTGTGAATAATGCTGGAATAAGTAAAGATAATTTGCTGCTTCGCATGACCGAACAACAGTGGGATGATGTAATAGACATTAACCTGAAGAGTGTTTTTAACATCACCAAACAAGTGATTAAACCCATGATGAAGGCAAAGTCGGGAAGTATCATCAACATGAGTTCTATTATTGGTATCAGGGGAAATGCAGGACAAAGTAGTTATGCAGCTAGTAAAGCTGGTATTATTGGTTTTACTAAGTCTATTGCTGCCGAGCTTGGAAGTCGCAACGTTCGTTGCAATGCCATTGCGCCAGGATTTGTAGAAACAGATATGACGCATTATTTGCAAGACGGCCCGGGTGCTGCAGATTTTTTGAAGAAGATTCCTCTGGGACGTTTTGGTAAGAGTGAAGAGATTGCAAACACTACGTTGTTCTTAGCAAGCGATTTGAGCAGCTATATTACCGGACAAGTGATAAGCGCTTGTGGTGGTTTGAATATTTAAAAGATAAACAACAGGGTATATAAATAAAAGAGCGTCGTAGATATCTACGACGCTCTTTTATTTGAGGTATATGCGGTTATTTATTCGTCTCCTGCACCGTTTTTACTAAACTTTTTAATGATACCTCTTCCACTATCTCTGATGAAAGCAATAATTTCATCTCGCTCATCGGTAGCAGTCAACTCTTCTTCAATAAAATCAATGGCTTGTGAGGTATTTAAACCCCTGCTATAAATAACACGATAGATATCTAAAATCTGGTTAATCTGGTTTAAGGTAAAACCCCTTCTTTTAAGTCCCACACTATTTACACCTCCATAACTCAACGGATTTCTTACTGCTTTTATGTAAGGAGGAACATCTTTGCTTACCAAACTACCTCCAGCTATGAAAGCGTGTTGCCCGATATGTACAAACTGGTGTACCGCACTCACACCAGCAATTACCGCCCAATCACCAATAACTACATGACCAGCCAATTGTACACTATTACTAAGAATGCAGTTATTCCCTATTACGCAATCGTGTGCAACGTGGCAGTAGGCCATTATCAAACAATTCTTACCAACTTTCGTTTTACCCCTGTCAATGGTACCACGGTTAATGGTCACAAACTCACGGATAGTTGTGTTGTCACCAATCTCTACAGTTGTGTTTTCGCCATTAAATTTTAGATCCTGCGGCATTGCACCAATAACAGCCCCTGGAAATATGCGGCAATTTTTTCCTATCCTGGTACCTTCCATGATGGTAACGTTGCTACCAATCCAAGTTCCTTCACCAATGGTTACATCACCGTGTATGACGGTAAAAGGATCTATTTTAACGTTTGATGCTACTTTAGCATTGGGGTCTATGTATGTGTATGGATGTGTCATCCGACTATTTATGGGTTTTGTGGCCAACAATCTTTGCATATAAAGACCACATTAATAAAAAAGATGCCAAATTTTAAAAGACTGCGGATTTAAATAAAAATATTCTTTTCATTTATTTTAAGCCCGCTTAACAATCTGAGCTACCAAATCTGCTTCCGTGGTAACTTTTCCATTTACATAAACGGTTCCATGCATACTACAAATACCCCTTCTTATAGGCTCCAATAGCTCCATTTTCAAAATCATAGTATCGCCTGGAATAACTTTTTGCTTGAATTTACAGTTGTCTATTTTTAAAAAGTATGTATCAAACTGTCCTTCGGGCATTAAATTAATACAAAGTATACCTCCCGTTTGTGCTAAGGCCTCAATCTGCAAAACGCCTGGCATTACTGGGTTATTTGGAAAATGTCCTTGAAAAAACCATTCATTAAAAGTAACATTTTTGATTCCTATAATATGTTTATCAGAAAGTTCTGTTACTTTATCTACCAACAGAAATGGAAATCTGTGAGGTAATGTTTTTTCAATTTTTTCATGATTAAAAATAGGCGGCAAGGTAGGATCATAAATAGGAACGTCTTTTACGTGCTTATTTTTCTTTATATATTGTTTTATTTTCTTTGCGAAGGCAACATTGGTACTATGACCTGGGCGATTTGCAATAATCCTTCCTTTAATGGGATACCCAATTAATGCTAGATCACCTATTACATCCAATAATTTGTGTCGTGCAGGCTCATTCGGAAAGCGCAATTCCAGATTATTCAAATAACCCTCCGTTTTAACTTCAATTTTTTCTCTGTTAAATACTTTTGCCAAACGAGTCATTTCAGCATCTGAAATTTGTTTGTCAACAACTACTATAGCATTATTGATGTCCCCGCCTTTTATTAAATCATGTTCAAGAAGTGCTTCCAATTCGTGTAAAAAACAAAATGTTCTGCAGGGAGCAACTTCTTCCTTGAAATCTGACATTCTCCTCAAACCTGCATGCTGGGTTCCCAAAACCGGGCTATTAAAATCTATTAAAGTGGTCAACTGATATTCAAGCGAGGGTAAAGCAACCATTTCAACACGCTTAGATTCATCGTAGAGAAAAATGTTTTCATCAATGCTGTACCAAGCTTTAGCTGCTTCTTGTTCTGTTACCCCTACTTTTTCAATTAATTCAACAAATGGCTGAGAGCTGCCATCCATTATTGGTATTTCTGGGCCATTTAGTTCAATAAGTACATTATCAACCCCCATACCCACTAATGCTGCAAGAACGTGCTCTACGGTACTTATTTTCACATCGCCCAATTGCAAAGTTGTTCCACGACTGGTATCGGTAACTAAATCACAATCCGCTTTTATAAGTGGTTTATTTGGCAGATCAATTCTTTGAAATTGAAAGCCAAAACCAGGATTAGCTGGCTTCAGTGTCATGTCTACCAATATCCCTGTGTGCAATCCCGTACCCGATATATTTATCAAGCTACCTAGGGTATGTTGCATATCGGGATTGAAGTTTATATCCATTCATTTAATTTTACAAAGCGACAAAAATAAGCTTTCGATTAAGCTTTTAAATAAATGTTTTTAACACCACCAATTATACAGTTGAATTTATATAACAGAATTAGTGTTTCGAAAACGCCCAATTTGCCCTGAATAGATAGTTTTTATTAGGAAAGAAAGCGCATACAATCATGTTGTTAGGGGATTTTTGAGCAATTTATTAAAATAAAACATCAATATGCCATGATAAGTCTGAATATTTAATACATTTGAATCCTTTAAAGTGGCATTTTTTATGATGCTTTATTTTAAGTGACGTTTTTATTACTCTACATATTTTAAATTATGAAAATAAAGTTTAAACAATTGAATTATATCATTGGACTTTTTTTAGTCTTTTTGATATTCAACAACGCTAGTATAGCGCAATATTACAAACTAACAACTGCCTTTGGTGTTAGTAATTATCAGGGTGATTTATCTAATGGATTTATTTCTGAAATCAGACCGGCGGCAAGTTTGGGTCTTACATATGACTTATACGACAACTTCAGACTAAGAGCCAATCTATCTTATTTACAAGTTGGCGCGGATGATTCAAAATCTCCAAAAGCATCAATAAAATCAAGGAATTTGGACTTTAAATCAGACATTATCGAACTTGCTCTAATGGGGGAAATAGATATACTCAACAGTCAAGATTACACACTGGTTCCTTATGTTTTTGGTGGACCAACTATTTATCATTTTAACCCTTACACTACAGTCAAACAAACCGATATTTTAGAGGCAAATAATTTGAACATAGCAGGAGTTGTTAAGTTGGGGCAAAAGGTTTACTTACATGATATTGGGACGGAAGGACAATTAATAAATGGAATGGGTAAGTATAATCTAACTCAATTAAATATTCAACTAGGAGGAGGATTACGGTACAAAATTTCTGAATGGGTTTCTGTAGGATATGAATTTAGTTTTCGGAAATTGTTTACCGACCATCTTGATGATGTAAGCAGTAGGAATTATATCACAAGTGGGGGTTGGAATATTGCAATCAATCAAGCAGCAGCAGCAGGAAACGTTAACAGAGTAAAATTATTGGAAGAGGGCGAAATTTTAGCTTGGCGCACTTTAGACAATAAAGGAGTCCCAATTTTATCTCCAAATGGCAGACCAAGAGGAAATCCAGACGCGAATGATGCCTACTTCTCAAGCCAAGTACGACTAAATTTTACCCTATTCTCTAAGTCTGGAAGAAATTCAGTTGGTAACAATAAACTGTTTTCGCCCAGAAATCCCAGTGGAAGAGGTCAGTTAAATTGTCCAAAATTATTTTACTAAAATAAGTTTGCATCAATAAAAAAGTTATTTGTGCACAAAACTATTATTCGTACACCAGAAGCACCTGTCCCAATTGGGCCTTATAACCAGGCGGTGTTGGTTGGAAATTGGCTTTTTGTAAGTGGACAAATTGCAATTGTTCCCACAACTAACGAACTTAATGTTGATACCATTGAAATAGAAACTACTCAAGTCATGGAAAACCTAAAAGCTATTCTAACCGAAGCAAAGACAGCTTTTGGTAACGTTGTAAAAACAACTATTTTTTTAAGTGATATGACTCACTTTGCTAAAGTAAACGAAATATATGGTTCTTACTTTTTAGGAGATTATCCTGCTAGAGAAACTTTAGCCGTAAAAACACTTCCCAAAAATGTAAATGTTGAGATAAGTATGATTGCTACAACAAGCGAGGGATAAGTAATAAGGGATAGGTGTTAACCATACATACCCACAACAAAATTATTCCTTACCAACATTTGGTTTAAATTTCATGTGTACCATTAGAGGTCTCAACTAAATAAACCTCTGGTTGAATATCATATTTAAGCTGATAAGAAGAAACAATATTATTGATTATAATTTCTCTTTTATTTTTGGCGACTAGATTAATAGTACAACCACCAAAACCTCCTCCCATCATTCTAGAGCCAATTACATCAAAATTTGAATTAGCTTCTGAAACTAGATAATCAAGTTCCTTACAACTAACCTCATATAACTCACTTAATCCACTGTGTGTTTGATACATTAGTTTACCAAACTCTATTAAGTTATTCTCCTTAAGATATTCAGCAGCTTTTTTTGTGCGTTCTATCTCTTGAGTTATGTAGAGACATCTATTATAAACTTCGGGACTAAAATTGTCTTTAAACTGTACAACAACCTCCTGCCTTATTGCTCTGAAAGAGGTAATGTTTTTATTTAATGTTTGAAAGAAACTAAGCCCTTCCTTTGCCTCCTCTCTTCTTTTATTATACTGTCCATCGCTTAGTGAGTGATGGACTTTAGAATTGATTAGCACTAATTCATAGTCGGTAGCGATTATTGGCAAGTATTCATATTGTAGACTTTGACAATCCAGCAATATACAATGTCCCTCTTTTCCATGCAAACTAGCAAACATATCCATAATTCCGCACTTGGTGCCAGGAAAGCTATGTTCTGCCTCCTGTGCTATTAGTGCCATTTGTTGAGTATTCAGTCCCAGATTAAATAACTTATCTAAGGCATAAACCAAACCTGCCTCCAATGCTGCCGAAGAAGATAATCCTGCACCTTGGGGAACATTGCCACCAAACAAACAATTAAATCCTCCAATCAGAAATTTCTTCTGTTGGAGAATGTGCAATACTCCTAACACATAATTCTTCCAGCCAGTATGCTTCTGTATAGCATTCAATTCTACAGAAAAAGATTCTTCAATATCCGCTGCGACAAAATTTGCAATATTAGAATTGTTGGCAGCTATTGCAAACCAAATCCCTTTGTTGATGGCCGCAGGCAGAACGAATCCACCATTATAGTCTACGTGTTCACCCAAGAGGTTTATTCTTCCTGGCGAAAAAAACATTCTAGCCCCTTCCCCAAAATGTAGTTGATATTGTTCTTTTGCTTGTTGTGGAGAATGCATTTCTTATACTAATTTTTCTGCTGAATAATGAGTTGCAAATGTAGTAGCCTTATTAGGTTCAAGCAACAACAATCCTAACTCGTTGTTAAAACAATCTGGCGCACCGCTAAGATTTTCTATCGCAATACTTTTTCTATGGGGTGGTGTATAAATCTGTAGATAAGGATAAGATTTGTCTGGGGTAATCGTTAGCTTCACTAGATCATTACTCAAAACACAAATATGTGTTCCCTCGGCAGCAAGGTAGAAACAATTATCCAAAAAAATGTCTTTCAAAGAGACTCCCGTAACAAAGCGGTTGTCATTTATTTTATTACCGGTTGGCAAAAGCGTATCATCAAATTCCACCTGTATATCTGTAGAAAACTGCAATGAACAATCATCCACACTAGTACCAAGTGTAAAGTAAGGATGCCAACCTTGTGCATAGGGAATGGCATGTGAGTTTTGATGGACGATAGTCGTAGAAACAGACAATGTATTGCAGGACTCTAACTTCCAGATATGCGAGATAGTATAGCTAAATGGGTAACCCATATCTTCTTTATTATAGGTATACGTAAGTTTTACGGATGCATACGTTTCGGTTACCTCTGTATTATCAATTCTAAATGTGGCATCATATACTAATCCATGAATAGCATGTGGCGGCATAAAGAATTTCTCTACCTGATATGCATTCTCTCTAAATTCATATTTACCTTCATTCATCCTGCAAGTAAATGGGCTTAGAAATGCACTCTTAAAGCCTTGTGTAATTTCTTTTAACGCAGTCTCTGCTGATGAAAAACCATTAATCAAATTTAAATTCCCATCTTTGGTTTTTATTATGAATTGATTGAGCAAAGCACCAAATGAATAAATCTCGGCTTTTGTATCATTAGAAGAGTCGGAAAGTGTTACAACAGGAAAAACCTGACTGTTATCAATAGTTGCACTAAATGCCATAACCTTATTATTTGTAGTGAAACAATATAATTTTGAAGGCTGTAAAAGTAGGTTTAAAAGATATCGTGTTATACAATTTTTATTCAATAATGGCCGATTCTATTCTAATATTCTAATTCATACTACAATCTCATTAATTGGTATCTCTCCTCCTAATTTTTACTTGGATAGCATTTTCCAATGGCTTTTCGCTAACAAATATCAAATATCCACCACCACCAGCACCACTAAGTTTCCAACCTGCTACTTTATTTTTGTATGACTCTATCTGGGCTAGTATATCTTCGTTTACCATGTGTGGAAACATACTGATCTGCGCATTAAAAGAAGCGGTAAAAGCTTTGCCAAATTCCACAACATCTTTGGCAAGTACTGCTTTCCAACAATCCTCTGCCGCAACTGCTAGCGCCTTTGCACCTTCTTCGCTAATATTGGTATTGTCTAACACAGAGTAAGAAGAATGTCTAGGCCCTAAGGTTACCAAAAATAAATGGTGTTCAATCCAGCTTAAAATATCTTCGTCATAAACAGATTCTATCTTTTCTGGCCAGTATTCACCAGCGTAATTTAGTTTATTAAGACACGGCAACACAATCCCTAGGGAGTCCTGAGATCCAGCTATCACCTTCGTTCCCGGAGGATTTTCGTACGTAAACAATACCTTGGCCAACTTCTCTCTATCACCAGATGGTATTTCGGTACGCCACAATTCGATTGCTTTATTGCGGGTGCTGCTCGACATACCACTTCTATTATTAAACTCAATCGTTGGCTCTATAGAGACAGTAAGTACTGATCCCGGGTAAAATTTAGAAACAAAAGGTTGATCAAGCCATCCACCTGCTAGGTCAATTCTAAAAGGAATAAGACACTCGGTTCTAAGACTTGTGGTGGAGCGAACAGGCAAGTTGCCGTGTGGTACCCTATGAAAAACCTTATATTCAATTCCTCGTTCTGCACAGATTTTAGCTTTTTCGGGAGTAGAGCCATCTTCGTTTACCAAAAAAATATCGGGTTTAATTTCATCTAGTTCTTCCAAGAAATCGATAATACCATAGCCTTTATTAATCTTACAATTTGATACAGCCTGTAAGTTCTCTAACATATACTTACGTTCAAACTGGTGGTTTACTGGATAACGTCCTTTTAATTGAAAAACGTTTTCATCATTTCCTATACAAGCAAATACGTCTCCCATTTTTTTTGCTTCATTCAAAAACGCTACATGACCACTATGCATCAAATCGAAGCATCCAGTTACCATTACTTTCTTTAAACTGTTCATATATAATATTTCTTTAAACCACGAAAATAGCTAAGTGAATTCATTCTTTGACAAAGATTGTATAAATAGTTTCTGCTGACGATATTCTTTAACTGCAAAAATTAAATGGTATTTCCTTTCTTTTAAGGCCAATCGTATTTCACCCCTTGTTTAAGGGATTTACCATGTAATCATACTGCTACACTTTTGTCGCAGATTAATGATAACTCATTTACTCAAAATGCAAAAAAAAACATGCTCAAAAATTTAAACACCATGAAAAAATTTTTATCAAAAATAAGTTTTGCAGTAACTATTTTACTGTTATTTAATTACGCCAACGGACAAACACCACTAGCTAGTATTACAGCAGAATCTGGTAGCAGGACAGCAGACCAAGCGAATTGCTGGGGGTTTGGGACCTTCAGTCCTTCTAATACTTTAGCTATTAATGGAAACTACTCATATAGAGGAAATCAAGCTACTTCAACATCATTAGGTGCATGTTGGATACAGGCACCTTGGTGTAAGTTTCCATCGTCTTGTAACATTACTTTGAAAGCAAAAAGTGATGGAGGAGCAGCTACATGGAGAAGACTGGTATTTAGTTATTATTCTTATGATGGAACCAAACCTTATGGTCAAGGAGATTTGGTTAGATTTGATTCGGTAACTTATGGTGTAGGTTTTACACAATCAATCATCCCTACTACTTCACAAGACATTAGTATTCCACTACCATCATCAATAATAAACAACAATAAGGTGTATGGTATATTAATAAGCGCAATAGGGAATGGTGGAACAGCTAGATGGATATTAGATGATATTAATATTCCTGCCACTTATTGGTCTGACCCAGTTAACTCTTGCCTCCCTTTAAAATCAACTTCAAATACATTAATAAGTTTATGTAGCAATGCATTACCTTACACCTGGAATGGTACATCCTACAATACTGCTGGAGCTTACAGCTTTTCTACAACCAATAGTGCAGGATTAGATAGTGTTGCGACATTAGTATTAACAGTTAAATCTTCTAGTACTTCTACCACAATTGCAAGTATCTGTTCTGGTGGTTCATACACCTTCAACGGTACTACCTATAAAGTAGCAGGTTCTTACACCGCACATCTAACCAATGCAGCAGGATGCGACAGTGCAGCTACTTTAGTATTGACTGTAAACAATGCGCCTGTTGTTGCTGAAATAGAGGGTGATGACAATACAAACAAAGAGACAAATGCTGAGTTATCCGACGAAACAAAAGGTGGTTCATGGTCTTGTTCCAACGAAAACATTGCTAAAGTTGATGACAAGGGAGAAGTAACTGGTATTTCTGAAGGAAAAACGACCATTCATTACACAGTAACGGTAAACGGATGTACTGTAACTAAGGATAAAGATTTTGAAGTAAAAGAAGGTAATGTAAGTTCTGGTGGTACAGGTGGTTTAGAAAGTAAAAGTTTGGGTGCTACAATTGGTACAAGAAACTTTAACATCTACAAAAATAGCAAGAACGGCGCTGTACAGTACAATGAAGCTGAAAGAATAGTTGCTCCTAAAAAAGGTGGTTATCAAACCTTTGGTGCAAGCGCTTCTCGTTCTCTTGCTACTTTGATGCCTTACACAGTAAGTGCTGCTTATGTTCCTTACGATAAAACTGCAGAAGTGGCGGATCTTACTTCGATCACCAATGCAGTTGATGTTCGTACCATAGACTTTACGCTTAACAATTCTCCAAGAGCAGTTGCATTTGCTACCAAAACAATTGGTGGTATCTACAGCCATACCAAACCAATTTGTGACAGGTTGAAGGGTGCACAGTTGATGAATATAGAAAATACGACCATTCAAAATATCTCTTTCATACGGTACACCATTCTTCAGGCTGATGGTAATACCGAATATGCTATCAGTTTCTCAGCAGGACAAAAAGCAAATAGAAATACCATTTCTATTCAAAGCAATTGGTTAATGGCGGATTACGCTAGCGAAGACACCATGTACAACTATCAGTTGTGGGCGTCTACAAAAGCAGATGTTACTGCAATGGTTTCTGAAATACTAAACAGATTACAAACAACAATGCCTGTAGCCCAGTTGAGTAACAGCAATGATATGCCTGATGCATATGTTTCTGCTGCCAACAGACAAGGCACTAACCTAAACCTGACTGTAAACAACAGAACAACTAATACAACAGGTTACTTCCAGTTGAAACAAAATGCAACAGAAGCGTCTGCAGCTACTACTACCGTAACAGTTCCATTCACCATTGGTGCCAATGGAAAAACAACTGTATCTATCCCGGTTGGTGATACATACGATGCCAACATCAGTATGGTATTTAATAACAACACAACCGATATGTTGTATATCGCAGATGGTATATGGGGTACAAGTGGCGACAATGCAACAAAAGTTGCTCAGTTTAGTGTAAGCAATAACAGCACAAAAGAAGTTGCTGCGAACGAATATGCTTTGTTGAGAGATGTACAAGTGCAAGTGACTACACCTAGCTACTTATCTATCTACAAATACTTGAAAGGTGGTGCTGCTGCGGTTAATTTGAGTGCGTACAAATCATTCCATTTCACTGCATCTACCAATACAGAAGGAATGAATATGACCGTAACCATCACCAAGCAAAGTGTAGGTAACTGGAACAGTCAATATACTTACACCATCAGTAATGTACAAGACGGACAGTCTTATGATATTGCTTTAAGCAGCTTCAAATCTGTAGATGGTACATTGCCTGCAACTATGGATGCGTCTGATGTTACTTCTGTGGTTTACAATGTAATAAACACTACTGGTCAGAGCCTCAACATAAAAGCAGGCATCAGCAATGCAGCATTCAGCACAACAGATATTGCATACCAACAAGCGTTGCAAGTGAAGACGGTAGGTGTGAGTCCAAACCCCAACAATGGTAGCTTCAAGGTAAGTTTTGCAATTGCATACAACACACAATTACGTTTGGCAATTGTAGATATTACTGGTCGTATTGTTAGCAATACAATGGTAAATGCAGTAACGGGTAAAAATGAAGTAGCTGTAAATCTTGGTCAGACTGCAAAAGGAAATATCTATTTTGTTTCCTTGCAAGGTGCTGCTGGCAAATACACCACACAAAAGATGCTAATTAAATAATAGTATTAACCTTTTATTGTTTTAACAACAAAGCCCTCATAAGCGTATGGGGGCTTTGTTTATTAAGAAGGCATAAGAAGTGAGTAGTGAGGCAATAAAAAAATGCGGGCATCCATTTCTGGATACCCGCCTTTTTATTATCTATCACCAATTATTAAGCATTCACCATTTCCTGCTTAGTTGCAACCCAATTGATTATTTTCTCTGCTTCTTCTAAGCTCACTTTTACAATTTTTACATTCTGCTCGCCATCATATCCCATCAAAAGATGAAGGGTATGATAGGCACTATTGAAAGTTGTCAATATTTTTTTGTCCTCTTTTGCCAATGCCTCTTGATACCATTCCACGCTTTTCCTTTTTTTTCGCTCTCCCCTAAAATAACCATCCAGCGCCGTCAGAACACCAGTATAGGCAGTATGTCCAGCCATTTTCACATACTTCTGGTCTTGATAATAACCATCTTCTTTGTGTGCTTTCTCCCGCAAAATCTCTTTAGCATTATCCAAGTATCTAAACGCTTCTGAAATGTTTTTCATTGGGTGAAGATAGGGATAAGATAGGAGTTGTAAGTTGTAAGTTGTAAGTAATAAGTAATAAGGCGAAAGGCATAAGTCATAAGTATTAAGTCAAAGCATAAAAAAGGCGGGCACCCATTTCTGGATACCCACCAATCAGTCAATTACTACTGCCTCATGCCCTGCCTTACGACTAATGGCCCTGTGCCTCGTGCCTAGCAATTGATGCTGAATACAGCACTTTCAATGCCCACAGCTACATCTCCTACCATAAAGAATGCCCGGTATTGCCTTTTTTCGGCTTGCCCAACGACCAGGTTGGGGCGGGAATCTACATAAGTAGTTTTTGTAATCATAGCCACTAGGGTGAATGTTGTTTCTGTGCCCCTCATACAGTATAAAAAGATACCTTCGGCATGGCCTCTGGTATATTTTGCATGAATCAAACCACCTTCCAACGACAAGATAAGCACCGGCTGGGCCTTAGACATATCAATAACAATGTCTGTTCCAATAATCTTCAGGTTCGTACCAATCGTTGGTGTGTACAAGGGATTCTTTTTGAGTTGACCCACTAAAAGGGTTATTCTCTGTAAAATGCCAGGAGGCACAGCCGATGGCGCGCCAACAGGAGGTGTGAACACGGGGAAAGCTTGCGGGATAGTCGTATTTGCACCATCATTCAGCAAATCTTTTGATACAGTTGTTGTCCTGTAAAAAATTTTTGCAGCTTCCAATAAAACAAGACTATACCTGTAAGCGTTGGTGTCGTTCAGCACCGAAAGCAGTTGTGGCGCCGTAATTCCCCAAGCGGTTATCAATGCCAAAGCAGCATAACCAGCCTGAAAATTAGTTAACCACAATTCTCTTTCGTTGTCACCATCCGGCAGATAATGTGTTTTTTCCATATTATTTCCTATTAATCCGTGAAAAAATAAGTGCTTGTCTTGTAAAGATTAATTCAACTGTTTGAAGATAATTGCATTGGCTATCGGCACCGTATAACCTTACCTCGTTGAACCTTTTTTGCCGGAATCCGATTTTTTTGTATCTAAGTAATCGAAAACCTAACTATTTTTTGCTTCTTGTTCGCATTTTCCCGCTTGTTTTAGTGAAAGAAACAATTGTTTTGAGGCGTAAAACAACTGTTTTAGAGACTGAAACAACTGTTTCGAACCCCGAAACAATTGTTTTGCCCAATGAAACAACTGTTTTATCTGTTGAAACAACTGTTTTGAAGCGTGAAACAATTGTTTTAAGCGTCGCCGCGAGATACTTTTAGCTTGAAAGAAGTGATTTTATATCCTGTGAAGCCGCTAAGAGTCCCAAATTAGTGTGGCGGGTAGCGTTGGATAACCGTAGAAATGCAGAATGGGTGACATTTATCAACCGTGAGAAGAATAGTTTTCTTTGAAGTGGTGAAGTTATGGGGGGAAT
>CAISCV010000236.1 GCA_903883945.1 uncultured Chitinophagaceae bacterium
CAACAGGTTAACTAAATATACGCGGTAGTAAAAAAGAAACTAGTAGCTCATATACATTCGTGCGTAATGCAAATGCCTCAAAATTATGATACTAAGACGGTATAATATATCTGGCATTCATAAAACTACAAAAAGAAGAAGGAAAATTATAGTGGAAGAATTTTCAAATTCTGATGCTATACTAACCGCAATAAGTAGAGGGTTGACAGAACCTCTTGAAATAACTGAGGAGCCACCCGAACCACCAAGTGAGAAACAACTAAAATACGCTAGTGACTTAGGTGCTATTGTCCCATTAAATGCTAGTAAAGATGACCTCAGTATCATTATCCAAAAAAAACTAGATAGGGATTCTGACCCAAATCCAGGATTAATTGATTACGCTAATCATCATAAACTGATTTTCTCTGAGTATATCGGAAAGAGGGCTTTGTACAACAGAGTTTATGGGAGCTTACCAACCAAAGACAGGGCAGCGTTCTTCATATTTTCAATTTATCGTTGGTTGACTGACGATAGAAGGTCTAACCTTGAAATACACCCTCATAGACAAATATTTTTCGACTTTGCTTTACAAGTATTAGACAATGAAAAGATTATTACTTCCATAAATCGCTATTCAGGTGACAATATTCGCTTTTTTGGGAAAATAATACAATCAAATGGGAAAGAAATATTAGGAGGAAGCACAAATACAATAGCTTACAAAGCTGCATGTGAATATCTAGAAACAACGCTTAAAATATCAACCAACAAAAAGATTCACAGATTTAAAAATGACAATCCAAAAGGCAACAAAACAGATAATGTACTACAAAAAACAGTTGGCTGCCTTGTCTTAATTGTAGTCTTGTTTTTCATCTTTGTATTTATAATTATAGTTTGGGCTTTACTTGCATCACTATTCAAATAATGCACACACGCACAACAAAAGTGTTTATGAAAGTGCTTGCAGACGGAAGAAATTCAGCAATTCTGCTTTCTTTTAGCAACAGTTTCGGACCTAACAATCTTGCCAGCCACATTTTCAATACCTGTTCGTTGTGTGCTATGCTCTCAACCCGAAAAGATTAACTACTTTTACATCCTATGCTATACAATCATTACGAAGTAGATATTTCACTTGACTTTCAAACTTATGAGTTTACAAGCGTTGGTTCCAAGGGTGAGATAATAAAAGTAGTTCGTTACAGTGAAATCAACGTCAAAGGTTTTTATAATCTTGGCTTTAGCGACAAAGACCCAATTACTGGATACATAAGTGACCTAACGGTCACTAATAATGGTGACAGTCAAAAGGTTTTAGCAACGGTAGCGGCAACGCTTTATGCTTTTACAGATGCAAACCCTGGAGCAACAATAATTGCCACTGGCAGCACCGAAACGAGGACAAGACTTTACAGGATGGGCATAACAAATAATCTTGAGGAAATAAAAAAGGACTTCATTATTATGGGGCTAACAGAGACTAATTGGGAAACCTTTCGAAGAAATATAACTTATGGAGCCTTTTTGGTTCGTAGAAAACTATAAATTTGCAATTATGAAAGCAAAGAAAATAACAGACGAGAAAAAACTTCCAAAGGGGTTTAAGTTTAATGCTTCTTTAGATAATAAATATGCTGACCAACCTTTGTTCAAGGACAAAGTGGACAGGGCAAACTATATTTTAAAAAACATTGGATTACCAAAACTTTAGAATCCCTCAAACCGCACAGCACACAAATGTGTTTAGCAAAGTGCTTGCAGACGGAAGTAATTCAGCAATTCTGCTTTCTTTTAGCAGTAGTTTCGGCAGAACATTCTTGTCAAGCACCTTCCCAAACACTCATTCGTTGTATTAGAAAAAGTTGGGCTGAACTACAAAGACGAGTTTATTAAAATAGCCCAATTTAAAAGGGATAAAGGCTTCAAGGCATTTTACTATAGACGAGAAGGGTTTTATTATAGAGTAGATGAAAACTATTATTGGACAATGGATGAAAGAGTAGAAGATACAGACCTCATAAACAGAGCAAAGTGGGATGACTATGAATTGATAGATAATTCTTGGTCTTGGAAAGGAAATAAAAATGTATGACCAAACTTACATCTAGCCATTATGTCTGGCACTTGTTCATGCCTTCCGTGATGGACTGTCCGTTTTTAAAGGCTGAATAGATGCCAATGGTTGGTTATGATTAATAAATAAATAAGAATAATAGGTATTATCCAACGTTGTTTTGGTCTTCTAGACCAACGATTTAAAAAGTAGAAACCTACGTTTGAATTAAGTAAAAAGTAGTGATACTCAATAGAAATTTGTTCGCGCAATTTGAAAAGATGAAATCTTTTAAAATCAATTAAACCAATCATTTCTTTCATTCAAATTATTTAATCGGGTCTATATCCAGCACCTTGATAGTACGGCTGAGTTGGTTTGATTTCTGCTGAAATTATTTATAAATATTAATCTATCAATATCTGATTCTTTCTTTACTTTTACGGGTCTATCAATAAGTATTACTTTACTTTGCTTGCACCTTATAAAAATAGTATACATGGCTAATCTTACAACCATTGAAGTAGATAATTTTGGTAATATATTATTTGTTAAAGCACCAGAGAATTCCGAATTAAAAGAAATACTCCCCTCATTGGGCGAAAGCCTCTTGTCTTACTGGGACGAAGCCACCAACTCAATATTAAAAGAATATTTTAGAAAAGTATTTTCTACGCCTCATGCGATTGAGCTTTCTGTCAATTTAAATTTTCATATTGTTGACTTTACAGCCTATCAATATTCAGACAACAAAGCGTTTGTTCATTGCAAGTATATCGAAACACTACCCCAACCTAAAAGCCTTCCTCCTGAAATAAAGAATTGGGGGTTTGAAAAAAACGCTGATGCGTTTCAGAATAATGATAAACAGATAGACCATCTTGGTTCCAGGTTTTTATATTCTGACATCGTAGAAAACATCGGATTAGGTATTATTGTAATCAACTTTTTTCAAGATGGCAGTTTTTTCATTTCCTATAACAACAAAGAATTCCAAAAGATAGCACCTACCTATAGTGGTAAGATTCACAACGAAAACAACAATCATCTATTTGAAAGAATACATCCAGAGGACTTGGTGATGGTTGAAGATGCGGTGAGGCAGTTGTTTGAATTAAAACCTTTCGACATTGAAATCAGAATGATAGATGCTGGGGAAACTAAAAACATAAGATTATCGGCAAAGCCAATATATAACAAATTGGGCAACTTTATTACAGCTTATGTTTACTTTCAGGATATTACCGAACAAATAAGGAATCAGCAAGCATTAAAAGTATCGGAAGAAAAGTATAAGTATCTTTTTGAAAATACCCCATATCCAATGATTATATGGGAGTTTGAAACGTTGAATATATTAGATGTAAACAAGAAGGCAACAGAACTCTACGGCTACACAAAAGAAGAATTTACACAATTAAATATCAAACAGATTCGTCCCGTAGAGGATATTCCATTAATAGAGGCAACTACAAAGAACATAGAAAGCTATGGGGTTGACCATCACAAGGTATGGAGGCACTTAAAGAAGAATGGCGAGTTGATGTATATGGAAATAAGTGCCCGTGTTTTTGAA
>CAISCV010000237.1 GCA_903883945.1 uncultured Chitinophagaceae bacterium
CCATACTTATTAGTTATTAATTGTTAGTGGCTTGTACTAAGTAACTAGCAGTTATTTTCAATTTATCTTATCCACTACTCACTACTCACTAATAACTAATAACTAACAACTACCTCTCTAGCCATACTGCCAATGCATCAACTAATAATGTGTTTTCTTTTTCGGTTCCAATCGTGATGCGCAAACAATCCTCACAAAGTTTAACATTGCTTCTGTCTCTTACAACTATGCCTTTAGTAAGCAAAAACGCATAGAGTTCGTGAGCGTCTTTTATCCTTACCAATAAGAAGTTCGCATCTGAGGGATAAACCTTTTCTATTGTGGGTACTTGTTTAAGCACTTCGGCAAGGGCATTTCGCATATCCACAATTTCATTAATCATTTCATTCACCTGCCCTACTTCTTCCAAAGATTTTAAAGCTAGTTCTTGGGTTGCCTGATTGATGTTATAGGGTGGCTTTATTTTATTGAGTATCTCTATTATTTCCTTAGATGCAAAGGCCATTCCCAACCTCAAAGCAGCTAATCCCCAAGCCTTGCTAAAGGTTTGCAAAACTACCAAGTTAGGGTACTCTCCTAGTTCTTGAACAAACGTCTTTTGTTGGGCGAAATTGATATACGCTTCATCTATTACGACCAAACCATTAAAGTTGTTTAATACAGTCTCTATATCTGTCCTGTTTAGCGAATTGCCTGTTGGATTATTGGGCGAACAAAGCCATATAATCTTCGTATGCGCATCTATAAGCGTTTCGATATGGGCAAGGTTTAGTTGAAAGTCGTCTAGCAACGGTGCAATCCTCAAAGCCACATCATTGATGTTGGCACTCACTTGATACATTCCATAAGTGGGCGGGCAAATGACTACATTGTCTCTACCTGGTTCGCAAAAGCACCTATACAACAAATCTATACATTCATCACTACCATTACCCAAAAATATATGGTCTGCTGAAATACCTTTTATTAAACTCAAAGCTGCTTTGACGCTTTTTTGGTGAGGATCAGGATAACGATTGTACCACTTTATTAACGGACTTCCCAAGCTATTTTCATTGGCATCTAAAAACACATCTGCAGTACCACTAAACTCATCTCGTGCAGAGGAATAAGCCACTAAGTTTTTGATGTTATCTCTTGTTATTTTATTTAAATCGAACATATTCTCTCTTGTAATTTTACTTATCGGCACGAAAATAAAGTTTAATAATAGAATGGACTGCTTAAACTTTATGATAAAAGTGGAGCTAACACTTTTTTGAATAGTGAAGACTTGGTACTTAGAATTGCATATGTGGCTACTTAGTTCCTCGTATTGACGCTTATTTGGCTTCAAATACTTTTAACTTAATAGTTGATATTGCTTACACGCGGAGACAAACTATTACTAATACTGCCTTTTTATGTGCTTCTATTGCTGTATAAACTTCTTTTCTTAATATTTCATAGAAAAACAGTTCTTCATTAGAATATTAATCGTATTTTTGCGATATATAACAACAAATGGGCAGCACAAAGGCAGAAGAATTCTCCGTAAAAGATAACCGTATATCTAAGTATGCAAAAGCATTGAGTCACCCGGCACGGGTAGCCATATTAAAACTACTGATAAAGAAACAAGCCTGCATTTGTGGCGACATCGTAGAGGAACTTCCACTCTCACAAAGCACTGTTTCACAGCATTTAAAGGAATTAAAAGAAGCCGGATTGATAAAGGGCGACATAGAAGGCACCAAAGTATGCTACTGTATAGACGAACAAGAATGGAAAGCGGCACAAGGATTCATCAATGAATTGTTTGCGGGATACGTTCCTATGAAAAATAGCTGCTGCTAATTTTTTTGTAGCAAATTATCGCAATAAAACGATAAACAATTAGAAAAAAGTGTGAACACATAGGTGCATAGAGACATAGAAAATAGCGTATTAGAAGAAGAGAAAGAGGGTAATTTATTTAAACTGGAAAAACGGGACAAGTAATGAAATAATAATGGCTAGGTACTATCTGTTATTGAGCGCATTACAAACTTGTCAACGTCCTTTCGACGAAAGGAGAAATCTCATGGAGTAATACCAGGGGCTTTTTACTATGATTTTGCTCACTATCTCCGATTAGATTTCTCCTATCGTCGAAAGGACGCGATGATTATATCGGAGATTTAAACGAATTAACAAACAGCAGACAGGAATTAAAATATTTACTGATTAAATAAAAATAAAACGATGCAAACAGAAGCAGAATTAAAAGAAATAGTTCGTAAAAAGTACGGAGAAATCGCCTTACAAGACGTAAGCGTGAACCAATCGAGCTGTTGTGGCGCTGGTGGATGCAGTACCGAAGTATATAACATCATGACGGACGACTACACGGGCTTGGAGGGTTACAATACCGAAGCAGACCTGGGACTTGGCTGCGGATTGCCTACTCAATATGCCAAAATAAGCAAGGGCGACACAGTTATTGACCTTGGCAGTGGTGCTGGAAACGACTGTTTTGTAGCATTGGCCGAAACGGGGGAAACAGGTAAAGTAATTGGCATCGATTTTACACCGGCGATGTTAGAATTAGCACGTAAAAATGCACTTACAAGAGGTGTTTCCAACGTAGAATTCAGGCAGGGAGATATAGAAGACATGCCTGTAGCAGGAAATAAGGCCGATGTGGTAATTAGCAACTGTGTATTGAATTTAGTACCTAATAAAGATGGCGTTTTTAAGGAGATATTCCGTGTTTTGAAGCCGGGAGGCCACTTTAGTATCTCGGATATTGTGTTGGTGGGCAAACTTCCGGAGGCATTACGAAAAGATGCGGAAATGTATGCAGGATGTGTATTAGGAGCGATTCAGAAAGAAGTATATCTGGAACTGATTCAGGCAAATGGCTTTGTAAACATTACCCTTCAAAAGGAAAAAGCCATCATTATCCCTGATGATATTCTCAGTAATTACTTAGATGCAGCCGCTTTGCAGAGCTTTAAAACAGGAAATACAGGCATTTTCAGTATTACCGTCTATGCAGAGAAGCCAATGGAAGCTGCTTGCTGTGCGCCGGGGTGTGGATGTAAGTAAATGAGGTGTAAGTGGTAAGGCGTAAGGCATAAGAAAGAAGTAGTAAGTTGTAGGTTATAAATTATAATTTAGCAAGAGGCAACTTACTTCCCGAAAGTTTTAAAAACTTTCGGGAAGTTGTGGCGGCGAAATAGTAAAAAGAAACACATTCATTATTAAAAATAAAATAAAGAAAATGAAAATTGCATTGTTTAGTGACATTCACGCGAATTTGCCGGCATTAGAGGCATTTTTTAAGGATGTAGATGCTCGAAACATAGACAGCATCTACTGTTTGGGCGATTTAGTGGGCTATAATGTATGGCCTAATGAAGTAGTAAATGAGATAAAGAAACGTAAGATTCCAACCATTGCCGGAAACTACGATTTTGGCATCGGAAGAATGAGTAATGAATGCGGTTGTGCCTATAAAACAGATCATGAGAAGGACAATGGTAAGATATCTATATCGTATACCAACTTTTTGATGAAGGATGAAGAAAGGGCTTACCTCAGAACGTTACCTGCACACCTAAAAGTAGAGTTTCAGTTGAATGAAGACAAGCTAAATCTGTTGTTAGTGCACGGTAGTCCTCGTAAAATTAACGAATACCTGTTCGAAGACAGAGAAGAAAAGAGTATGTTGCGTATAATGGTGGATGCAGATGCGGATATTATGTGTTTTGGTCACACTCACAAGCCATTTCACAGGGTATTGAACTCGGGAGTTGATGGACAAGATCATTTTCGACACGCCATCAATATCGGCTCGGTAGGTAAGCCCAAAGATGGCAATCCACAAGGAGGTTATGTGCTGTTAACCATTAATGACAATAGCTCAATCTTTGATAAAGACAGCATTAATGTGGCGTTTATACGCTTCGATTATGATGTTGAGGAAGCAGCTAAAGGCGTTGAGGACAGTCCGCTTCCAAATGAGTTTGCAGATATGCTAAGAAAGGGCGGATAGGAGGCATCAACACATAGAACACAAGAATTAACCACAAGGTTAACAAGGGTCTACACAAAGAACACTAAGTAAAGCAACACAAAGGACATTATTCATTCAACAAATCCTTGTGCACTTGGTAAAACCTTTGTGTTCTTTGTGGTTATCTCCTATTTTTTAATTATTAATTGACATCAAACAACCTTATGAGTTCAAATAACTGTGCCCCTGCGCATGAAAGGAAGCAATTAAGCTTCTTAGACCGATTTCTTACCTTATGGATATTCCTTGCAATGGCAATTGGAGTAGCAATAGGCTATTTTTTCCCTGGTTCCTCTACGTTTATCAACTCTTTTTCTAGTGGAACGACCAATATCCCCTTGGCAATTGGACTGATAGTAATGATGTATCCACCCTTAGCTAAAGTACGCTACGAGAAGATGGGAGAAGTATTTAAAAACACCAAGATATTGGGTGCATCCTTGTTTTTAAACTGGATAATGGGTCCCATATTGATGTTTTTGTTGGCCATTATCTTCTTGCAAGACCATCCTGCCTATATGATTGGTTTGATATTGATAGGATTGGCACGTTGCATTGCAATGGTGGTGGTATGGAATGAGCTGGCAGAAGGCAACAGGGAATATGCCGCAGGGCTAATTGCCCTGAACAGCATCTTTCAGGTATTATTTTATAGTGTTTATGCCTATTTGTTCATTACAGTGCTACCTCCCCTATTCGGAATTACGGGATTGGTGGTAAACATCACCATCATAGAGATTGCAAAGAGCGTATGCATCTACTTAGGAATCCCTTTTGCGGCAGGAATCATCAGCAGATATACCTTAATAGCCCTAAAAGGACCGAACTGGTTTCAACAAAAGTTTGTACCGGTAATATCTCCCCTTACTTTGATTGCTTTGTTGTTTACCATCGTAGTAATGTTCAGTCTTAAGGGACAATTAATAGTGCAAATACCACTAGATGTGGTACGTATTGCTATTCCGCTGGTTATCTATTTCAGTATCATGTTTGTTGTCAGCTTTTATATTGGTAAATCGTTGGGGGCAGATTATGAAGCGAACACCGCTATTGCATTTACAGCCACAGGCAATAACTTCGAGCTAGCCATAGCTGTTGCCATTGGGGTTTTCGGCATCAACAGCGGCGAAGCATTTACAGGTGTGATAGGTCCGTTGGTAGAAGTGCCCGCATTGATTGCATTGGTAAACCTAGCGTTTTGGTTTAGAAAGAGATATTTTACAGGAAAAGCGGATAGTAGTTATTAGTTAGTAGATAATAGTTTTAAACAGAAACGAGAAGTAGGCTTGTTTGTAAAAAAAGACTAGCCCCCTAATTATCAAATCCAATAATAATAATAGCTATGGGGCATATTTTATAGAATAAATACGTAGTTTACGATCTACTCACTACGCTCTACTACCTAAAATATACTATCTACATATACAAATCCATCTTTCCATCAATCATTAAACATAGTCCCTTTGTAAACAATATTTACCGTTAATCATTATTGTAAAAAGAGTAGCTTATTCTTTTTATTTTGCAACCCTAAATATAAATTAACGATGAGAAAATTACTTACTTTCCTTTTTTCCTTTACAGTTATCTACAGTTTTGCGCAACAATCCGATCCACCGAAGGAAACTGATCTAACCAAGCAGTATCGTGCGACAGCAACCAAGATTAATGACTTGATTCATACCAAAGCAGACGTACGTTTCGACTATAAGAAAGCATATCTATATGGTAAAGCGTGGATTACCCTGAAGCCTCACTTTTATCCTACCGATAGTTTGGCACTAGATGCCAAGGGAATGAACATTAATAAAGTGGAATTGGTAACAGGAACGGGAAAATTACCTTTGAAGTATAGTTATGACAGCCTTATACTGAACATAAAGCTGAATAAAACCTACAAATATGGCGAGAAATACACCGTTTACATAGATTATGTTTCGAAACCTAATGAATTTACCTCAAAGGGCAGCTCAGCTATAAGCGATGCGAAAGGATTGTATTTTATTAATCCAACAGGTGAGGATACGACCAAACCAATTGAGATTTGGACGCAAGGAGAAACAGAATCTAATTCTGTTTGGTTGCCTACCATTGACAAGCCCAACCAAAAAATGACCGATGAAATCATTATGACCGTACCCGATAAGTATGTTACACTTAGTAATGGTAAATTAGTTTCTCAAATAAAGAATGCTGATGGCACCCGAACCGATGATTGGAAGATGGATTTACCACACTGCCCTTATCTAGTATTTATGGGTGTAGGAGACTACGCCATCATTAAAGATAGTTATAAAGGTAAAGAGGTAAATTACTATGTAGAAAAAGCCTATAAAGCCGAAGCTAGAACAATGTTTGGTCTAACGCCCGAAATGATGAAGTTCTATAGCGAAAAGGTAACTGGCATTGAATACCCCTGGAACAAGTATGACCAAATGGTAGGTACTGATTACGTAAGTGGTGCGATGGAAAACACCACAGCCACCTTGCATGGTGGAAGTGCCCAAAAAAATGCAAGGGAATTAGTAGATGGTAACGAATGGGAAACGGCGATAGCACACGAACTGTTTCACCAGTGGTTTGGCGACTATGTAACCACCGAAAGCTGGAGCAATATTACTGTAAATGAGTCTATGGCAGACTACAGTGAATATTTATGGGAAGAATATAAATATAGTGCAGATGCTGCTGGAGAAGAAAACTATAGCAAAATGCAACGATACCTAAATAACCCAGAAGATGAGAAGAAAAATCTAGTTCGTTTTTATTATAATGATAAAGAAGATGTATTTGACAATGTGAGTTATCCAAAAGGAGGAAGAATTTTGAATATGTTGCGTCATTATGTAGGTGATAGTGCCTTTTTTAAATCACTTAACTTATATCTAAACACTTATAAGTTTGGTAATGGCAGTGCCCACAAGCTACGCATGGCCTTTGAACAAGTAACAGGGAAAGATTTGAACTGGTATTTTAATCAATGGTACTTTAATAGTGGTCATCCTAGGGTAACGATTAATTATGGATATAATGCAGAAGCAAAAAAGGCTTCTGTATATATCACCCAGAAACAAGATAGTAACAATATATTCAAATTGCCGTTGGATATTGATGTTTATAATGGTACAAACAAAAAAAGATATTCAGTTTGGGCAACGAATAAAACAGATACATTCTCGTTTGATGTAGATTCTAAGCCAGATTGGATAGATGTGGATCCAGACAAATTGACTTTGTGGCAAAAGAAAGATAATAAAACCAAAGAAGGATTTATTAATGAATATAAGGTTGGCAAAACTTATGTAGACAGACGAGAAGCCATCAACTATTGTGGTGACCATAGGGCTGAACCTGCTGCTTTTGCTTTATTAAAAGAAGCATTAAATGATATGCATTATACATTGAGGTTGAGAACCTTACGTAAAATTGCAGATACTACATTAGATGCCCCAATTGTTGCCATTGTAGAAAAACTTGCTAAAACAGATGCTAACAAATTAGTGCGTGCTACTGCCATTGATGTATTAGCCAAGACAAAGGATGCCAAATTCTTACCTTTTTACATAGCTTCTGTAAAAGATAGTTCTTATAGTGTGGCGGGAGCTGCACTTGCTGCGGTAGAAAGCCTTGATACAGCCAAAGCAATCAACCTTTTGCCAATAGTAAAGAAAGACATTAAAGGGCGTTTGAAACTAGTAGTAGCCTCTTTAGAAATGTTAACCAAAGGAGACAATGATTTTGAAGAGGTAACAAAAGGATTTGCGGATCAACAAAACCTACAAAAGAAATTTGAAGGCTTGTCAACTTACATTAACTTTTTAGGAAGGGTAAATAATACTGCTAACTTTAAAAAAGGGGTCGATGAAGTGGTTTCTTTCCGAGAAAAAGTAGCCCCTTATGGTGGCAAACCACCAATAGACGAATTGTTGGAAGGCCTGGTAAAAACTAAGGAAGCTAACAAAGAAAAAGGAGGCAATGCAAGAGACTTAGATGTACAAATTGCTTATATAAAAGAGAAATTAAAGTAGAGGGAGGAGCGCGTTATAAGTTATAAGTTGTGGTGAGTTTGAATGACGACCAATTGATAGCTTTATAGAATATAGAAGGCCTCATTAACAAAGAATATGTTGATGGGGCTTTCTTAATTTTATACTTAATGAATTATTCCTTAGATAAAATTTTCCTTTATTGTGCTGAGAAAGTATAGTCTTACTCTTTTGCACGTGTGGCAAAGTATTAATATTGCAATATGCACTCTTGTTTTGTCAATTTGAAAAAGAACTTTTTCGTAAGAATATCTATTGTCATAGCATTGGTGATAAGCTTTTACATTGATACTGTTTCTGCACAAAAGAATGATAGTAGTGAAGTAGTTATTGTCACTTTGTTTGAGCCTGTAATATTACATTCTTACTATTACAACAAGGCTTGGAAAGAATTACCCGCTCCGGTTACTAGGCTTGATAGCAAACAAATTCAAGATATAGCCACCACCTCCCTCCTACCTTCCTTGAATACGGTTCCGGGCATACGGATGGAACAAAGAAGTCCCGAAAGTTTTAGGTTATCGATGAGAGGAAGTGTATTGCGCGCTCCCTTTGGCGTAAGAGACGTAAAAGTGTATTGGAATAGTTTACCCATAAGCGATGGAGGGGGTAACACCTACCTTAACCTTATCAATACGACACAAATTAATTCATTAGAAGTCATTAAAGGAAATACAGCTAGTATGTATGGGGCTGGCATTGGTGGAGTATTATTATTGAATACGACCTACAACGGCTCTTATCCCAATAAGAATAAATATACAGCTACTATTGGCGGGGGTAGTTTTGGATTATTGGAAGAATCAGTTAACTGGCAGTACCACAAAGGAAAGTTTGCGAGTAAACTTGTACAAAGTCATGAACAAAGCAATGGCTACAGACAGCAATCCGCATCTAGAAAAGACAATATCACATATACCGCTTCCTATAAGACCCAAAAGAATACCATTGACCTGATTGCTTTTTATACCGACCAATATTACCAGACGCCTGGTGGTATCACCCTAGCGCAAATGCAACAGAATCCTACCCAAGCAAGGGCAGCAACCAATACATTGCCGGGTGCCGTACAACAAAAAACTGCCATCTACAACAAAACACCTTTCATTGGTTTGCATGAGGTCTATACCATCAATCAAACTTTTTCTGCCGAGGCGGCGTTGGTCTATAACCATACAGACTTTGAGAACCCATTCATAACAAATTATGAAACCCGCAGCGAAACAAATTGGAATGCAACTGGAAAACTGATTTACGAACATAAATATGCTAACGCTGAATTCAAATGGATTAATGGCGGCGAAATATTATCCAACCACGCTACCATTGAAGACGATGGCAACAGAAAAGGGGTGAGAGATACAGTACAATTCAAGGATAAGGTATTTATCAAGCAGTGGTTTCTATTTTCACAAGCACAGATATCAAGTGGCAACTGGACATTTCAATTGGGGGCAAGTGCCAATGGTGGAGACTTCAGGTATAAAAGATGGACAGATGTCAGTAATGGATACACCCACAAGCAGACCGATGTAGTCGTAATGCCTAAGTTCACGATAGGCTATAACTTCAACAACAAGTTTACCGTCTTTGGGGACGTCTCCAGAGGATTTAGTCCGCCTGCATTGGCAGAAATACGCGCTTCCGACAGGCAATTCAATACCACACTTCAACCAGAAATCAGCTGGAGCGAGGAAATTGGCATCAAAGGAGGACTCTTTCACAGACTGCTTACTTTTGACATTAACCTCTACCGGATGCGCTTACAAAATGCAATTGTATTAAGGAATAATACCAATAGCACCACTTATTATGTAAACGCAGGCGAGACCAAACAGGATGGACTAGAAGTTTACCTGAAGTATCATTTATACCACAGTAATACAGCAATAGTTCATACCGTAGATCTAACCAATAGCTACAGTTATCAGCCGTATAAATTCAACAGCTATCAGCAAGGAAGCAATAACTATTCGGGGAATAGTCTCACAGGTGTGCCTTGTAACGTAAACACATCGGGGCTTAATATCACATTCAAAAAGGATTTCTACACACACTTATCCTACACCCACACTTCATCCACTCCCCTCACAGATGCCAATGATGCATATGCCAATGCCTATCATTTATTGCAATTCAAAGGAGGTTGGCAGGTATGGATTAAGAAAGTATTTATAGATATTTACATTGGCGGCGACAATCTCCTGAATGAACATTACAGCCTTGGTAATGACATTAATGCCGCGGGTAAAAGATTCTATAATCCAGCAGCAACTATCAATTTCTTTAGTGGGTGTAAGGTGAGTTGGTGATTCATAATGATTAACAAATCAACTGCAACTAGCCTTCCCACCAATTGTGCATAAAAAAGAAAATTTACTATAGTCAAGCCATTAATTTTGGACAAGATGAAGCACAACTTTATAACGATAGAAGGGAATATTGGCGCAGGCAAAACAACACTCACAAACTTATTGGCCAAGCATTTTAATGCAAGGATTGTGTTGGAGGAGTTTACGGACAATCCCTTTCTGCCTAAGTTTTATGAGAACCCCAAACAATACGCATTCCCGGTGGAGTTGTTCTTTATGGCCGAACGATATAAGCAAATGAAAGAGGTGGGGCCTACGAAAGATATGTTTCAGACAGTGACTATTTCCGATTATCTGTTTACTAAATGCTTACTATTTGCCAAAGTAACACTGCCCGATGAAGAGTTCAGGCTCTACCAGCGTTTGTTTGATATTATGGAACACCAGGTTTCTTATCCCGATGTATTGATTTATCTACATGCGCCTATCAAGAAACTACAAGCAAACATTAAGAAAAGGAACAGGGCTTATGAGCAGAATATACCAGATGATTATCTATTTAAAGTTCAGGAGACCTATACCAGCTACATCAAGCAGCACAATATGAAAACAATCTTTATTGATAGTACGAATGCCGACTTCATTGATAATCCCAAGCACCTGCAAGTAGTGTTGGATGCGTTGGAAGGAGATTATGGCGATGGTCAACAATACTTTACCCTACCGTAACAATCCCCACAAAGGCGCAAAGACATAAAGCGGCACTAAGTAATTACGCTATTCCTACTTCTTTTCTTTTTGCTTCTTTCTGTATTCTAGTCTTCGTGGTAATTTTCTAACTTATAGTTTTGTGCTCATTAGAGACTTGGTGTCTTTGTGGCGAAACTATTTTTCCTTAATCCCAAGCGCAAAGCACAACCACCCTGCAATAAAGAACAAGCCACCTATTGGCGTGAGGAAGACAATCCAGTTGAGTCCGGCAACGGCATAAATAGTTTTGAAGGTATAGATATACAAAGAGCCACTGAATAACCCAATGCCGAGTATAAACAAAACTCCTGATACACGGATAAGTTTGTTGGAATAGGTATTGAACAATATCCCCACTAGTGCCAATGCAAACACATGATAAAACTGATACTGTACCCCCTTATTGAAAATGGTAATCGTTTGCTCATCGGCAATGTTTTTTAATCCATGGGCAGCAAATGCTCCTAATATTATGGACAATGCCCCCAAGAAAGCTGCTGTTTTGAGATAAACTTTATGCACGAATTGTTATTTTGAATTATGAATTTTAAATTTTGAGTTATGTCTTGTAATATGACATTCAACATTTAAAACTTAAAATATTGCCTATGCCTTATCTTCTAATAGTTTAATAAAATCCTTCTCTTTCATCGCCGAAAACGCCACTGCATGTTTTGCCTGACTGTAGAAGGGCGCACGTTCTGTTAACTTCTTAGCGAGGAAAACACCTAGTTCATCATCGGAGAGTTCGCTGATGAGTGGCCGATGTGCTTTTTCCGGTTTCAATCTTTCTACCAAAACATCAATCGGTTCATTCAGCCAAACGGTGATGCCGCTTTCATTCATCCATTCTATGTTGTTATGAAAGCAAGGGGTACCACCACCTGTTGCCAGCACAAAATCTTTCTTCTCGCCAAACCAACGCAGTATGGTTGCTTCCAATTGGCGGAAATACGCCTCTCCCTCTTCCTCAAATATCTCAGAGATAGTTAGGTCTTCCGTCATTTCAATCAGATTGTCCAGGTCATACGCTCGCAGCTTCAACTTCTTTGCAATCTTTTTGGCGCAATAACTCTTTCCGCTGCCCATCATTCCAATCAAAAATACCCTCATCTATTAGTTGTTAGTGGTTAGTGGTTAGTAATGCTTCACTAACAGCTATCCTGTTCTTTATATCATTCAAATGTATGAGAAAAGAGATTAGTTACAAACAAATGTGTGATTTATCTTAGAGAAATATATTTAATGACATATGGTAAAGCAGTACTTAAAAAGCTAATTTGATTTATGAAACTTTATAAATATTATTCACTCTGGTTTCTTGACTTTTCAAAGCTCAATCTTAATTGACCATAATCACATTCTTGACAGTTAAGACTTTTTAAAGTATTTAAACTAATGGACTTTTGAAATGGAAATTTTTCATTTAAGATTTTGGTTGGCACAACATAAAATACCCATTGATTTAGGTTCATAGGATTAATTGTGGACTGATACTTATGACCAAGAAGGCAGAAAATATAAATGTCTGCTCGTCTAAGTTTTTCATCGGAGTAATTATTATCTTCTAAAGGCACTCTGGTTGGCTCGATACCAAATATAATATCTGAGTAATTCTCTTGCTTCCAAGCTTGAATATATGCGGCTGACTTAACTTCAATTTTTACACCATCATTTGTTATTAAATCATAAGCATCCCATTCAAGTCTTGTAGGATTCTTGATTCCAAGTGCTTGTCGAACAATAAATTCAGCTAAAATTCCCCTGTTTCGGTTTTCAATTAAATCTGATTGATTCCATATCCAAAAGTCAACAATTCTAAAATCTAGATTTTGACTATTAAACTGGAATATTTCGTCAGGACTTTTGGGTAATATCTTAATCTCTTCTAAATTCATAACTATTAAACATTATTTTTTTCGTTATTCCTCATCCCCTATAACAATCAACCTCCCAATTCCTATCTCACATATATATGTTTCCCACTTTACAGCTGTTAGCAAAGAAAACAAAACAACAGCGAACAGCTACTCAAACCCCCTCTCTTTATCCTCTAAATCGATCCCCCAACAAACGTTTTATTACTAAAATAGACACTTATTGCCAATACTCGGTGTATTTCTTCACGAGGAATGTAACACGTTAGTAATAAAAGGTGCATTTCCTCACGAGGAATGTGGCACGTTAGTAATAACAGGTGCCTTTCCTCACGAGGAATGTGACAAGTTAGTAATAATAGGTGCATTTCCTCACGAGGAATGTGGCACGTTAGTAATAACAGGTGCATTTCCTCACGAGGAATGTGGCACGTTA